>JAFUVZ010000064.1 GCA_017471185.1 Bacteroidaceae bacterium | reverse complement strand
TACAAAAGAGTCTTTACTTGGCGTACTTCCAGAAGCAACGTATGCAAAGTCATCGACAATACACCATTTCCATCCCTCTGGCACCTCAAACGGCACCTCATTGGCTTCGCCGACCTGTCGGTTCTCATAATGGGGCGTATCGGAAATAATTAATATCCCTCAATACTCACTGAGGATGTTGTTATTCCCAACAGCAAGAAATACTCAGCAATAGCAAACTGCAACCAGAGTCTGGATTCTGGCAGGGCTAAAGGGCATATCGATTTTGAAGTATCAGAACTTCAGCTCATGCATAGGTTCCGTAAATGAATAGAAGCGGGCAGTGGCATCCTTGATATAAAGCACAGCCATATTGTCATCATCTGCCTTATACATAGACTTCAATTCTGGTTCGCGCTCCAGGTAGGTTTCCTTGACTGAAAGGCTATCGTCATTGACCAGTGTTCCACTGAGTCGCATCCATTCTGCACCAGAAGCCTTCATGGCACAAATTTCAAACTCGCTGTTGACTGAAACCTGCTTGAAGAAGTCTTTCACCTTGCCTGTCATGATATACAGACGGCCATCGATAATCTCAGCGGCTCCAAAAGGACGGACACGAGGCTGTGTACCCTCGGTAGTGGCAATGAAGTACGCGCCACATTCCTTGAGGTAAGCCAATACTGTTTGCATATTTTTTTTCATAACTATAATGTATTTAGTCGTTAGCACCACAAAATTAAAGAAAATATGTGAATCCTCAGCATAAAACGCTAACTTTGCAAAGAAATAAATCAAACTGTGATATGACAGAGAAAGAAAAAATGCTGGCTGGCATGGTTTACTCAGCCATTGACGCGGAACTGTTGCGGGAGCTGAATGAAGTGAAGGACATAATCCAACAGTATAATGCACTGCGCCCTACCGACCATGATGCCCACCTGAAAATCTTGAAAAGCCTATTAGGGCATACGGCTGACGAAGAAGTGAAGATTATCCAGCCGTTTTTCTGCGACTACGGCAAGCAAATCAGCGTAGGCAAGCGGTTCTTTGCCAACTTTAACTTTACCGTCCTCGACGAGGCACCTGTCACCATTGGCGATGATTGTTTCATTGGTCCGAACGTAAGCATATACACAGCTTGTCACAGCACAAATCCTGCGGAACGTAACACCCGCCAGGAATGGGCTGAACCTGTAACAATCGGCAACAACGTATGGATTGGTGGCAGCGTCACCATCTTGCCAGGGGTCACTATCGGTGACAATGTGACCATTGGAGCAGGATCGGTGGTGGTGAAAGATATACCGTCAGGCTCCATAGCCGCAGGCAATCCGTGCCGTGTGATAAAGCAAATCTGATGCCACTTAACGCAGCACCAGATTCTTGCTTTCAAACGGTATCGGATAAGCTGTTATCCACACCTCCGGCTTGATTGTCTCCGACTGATTTCCAAAGGTCATGGCAAACGCCTCTATCTGCTTACCTTTCATATCTTCTGTTAAAGGAAGATAGTACGTATAATTCTGATTTCCTGTATTATTACGATATTCCCATGTATTGGAAGCAAACGACGGTGCTCTGTCTGGACAACCTATATATTCCCCATCAATCTTGAAGCCTGCCCATGCGCCCTCCTCACCATGCTTACCATTCACAGCCACACAAAGGTAAGATCCTTGCGGAATCTCATCAAGGGTGAACGAAGACTTCCATACCTGCTTGGCATTGAATTTACCACTGCCATACGTATGGAACAGATTGGATGCCCTCCACTGGCTACGTTCCACAGTTTTTCCATCTTTATAGCCAGTAACTTCTGACAAGCGAATGGGACAAGGAGAGAATCGAATATACCTCACCTCTCCTGCCTGGCTTAGGTCAATCTCCATGTGTTTGCCAGCCACAAAGGTTATGCTCTGCCATTCTTTCAAATCTTTTGAAACATAAGCATATACCCCTTCAAACGATTTGAGTGGAGCGATGGAATACTCATCAAAGGAATCCAATGTCAGTTTGTCCAAGGAAGTCGGTTTACCTAAATCCAAATAGAAGCTGGATTCACCACCCTGTCTCTTGTCACCCCAGCGGAAACTGATGGAGAAAGCGGTAGCGGGATCATTGTCGAAGAGATATTTGTCCCAAATCTCACGTTCTTGGAAGATTCTCTGGTTAAAGAAAGCGTCACGAGCTGCCTTTACCTCCGGAACAGTTGTCTCACCTGAACGCAAGACAGAACGTGCCTCAAGCGCATTGTTGTCGGCAGCAAAACAAGTAGCGTAATAAACAGAGCTGATGTCATCAGGCACATTTACACAAGCATCCATCACGGCTATCTGGCGATGATAATCATGCTGCAGTTTCTTGCCACTGAAAGCCACGGGATATGACTTGCCTTTCAGCAGACCATTTGCTTGCGCATGCTCCAAAGTAGCAGACTTCAATGCATCAGCTCCACGCTCTATCTTCACATTGTATTTCTGTCCGGGCATGCCCAACAGCTTCAGCTCTACAGCATCACTTGTCCTGTCATTGATAATCTGATAAGGAATGCCACTCAAAGCCACTTTGTCCTTTTCCGCTTCTGTAGTCAGTTTCACCAAGGCAGCACGGAATGGCAGCACCTCCACTTCTATCTCTGATCCATAAGCATGAGCACCTAAATCGAGGATATAAGGATGATAGAGTCTGGCTTTGACAGAGCCCTGTCGCGTCAATCCTACTTCGCTATCTAGCTTTATGCGATATTTCACCGGGTTCCAAGTAAGGTTTCTCAGAGCCAGAAACCTGGTACTTTCATTACCTCTTGATACAGCTTCCGGGCCATATTGATCCTCTGGAAGCTTCATGCCGTCCACCAAAATGTCCCGATAGTCACGATGCAAGTTAAATATGTAAGCCAGATAAGGGAACTCATCATCCTTGAGCAACCATGGATTGGCATAAATCTCAGGCGAAAGGATAAGTTCTCTGCCGAAAGCCTGCAGAATCAGGTCATCTTCCCAATAATCCAGGCATGAAGACAGGCATACGCCGTGATCCTCCGTAAGCCTGGTCAGACCCTCTGGTGATTTACGGCTGATAGCTTTCGCTCTATGATGAGGAGCTGTCATGTCGTTAGTCATAAACACATCAATATAAGTCTCGTCACCACCCAGCAGGAAAGTGGTAGAGTGCTTTGTGCCAGGTCCTAAGTCCAAGCGATGATTTAGCAAGACGAAATCTGGCGAATACTGACGCACTATTGTCATCATTTGGTCGAAGTAATCATATTTGGACGGGCGCAACTGTCCGCATACGGCATCCATCTTAAACAGTTGGAAATTGTAATCTCGTACCAGGCCCACCATCATATCCATACGTTCCTGAGCTTCCTCGGGAGTATCGCCAAACCCGTCAGGGCCTCCCCATACGCCGAGCCTTGCGCCTATCTTAGCAGCTTCCTGACTGATAGGCCCGAATCCTTGAGGGAACTGGCTTTTGAAACGGGCAGACTTGGTACTGCCATACATTTTGGCTCCGTCAATAGCTCCCGCATCAAAGGCATATATATCCAGTTTCATACCATACGTGCTGTTCAGCCATTTGAAGAAATCCAGATTAATGAGGGTATGTTCAGCTGTAGCTCCCTCGTTGGTATTGTTTATCCAAGAGAAATACTCAGAGTGTGAAGCCGTCTTTTCATCGGCACCAGAAACAGGAAGCTGGGCATGCAGAGACAGGAGGCCTACGCCCAAAGCCAGCACTGACAATGATAACTGTTTTTTCATCGTATTTAAAATTAAGTTGACAGATACAAAAATACAACAAAATGTAGATGTATAAGCAAAAAAAGAAGCAAATCTTTTTTCCAATCTAAAATAAAGATGTACCTTTGCAGTCGCAAAAGCGATTAAAACTATTGCTTCGCCACTTTAGCTCAGTCGGTAGAGCAACGCATTCGTAACGCGTAGGTCGCCAGTTCAAGTCTGGCAAGTGGCTCTGGTAGAGATAGGGAGATGTGGGGACATACCGAACATCTCCCTATTATATTAAAGAGTGATATGAAGAAAAGGACACGCAACATACTTATTGGCAGCTTTCTGGCTCTGGTTCTGGTGGCATGTGCCATCGGAGGCGCTTTCTATTACTTCTTTATGGCTCCTCAATTCTTCCCCCGACAAACCGCATACGTCTATATAGACCGCGACGATACGGCAGACTCCGTGTATGTCAAAGTGCAGCAGATGGGCAACGTGAAAGATTTTCATGGGTTCAAATGGATGAGCGAATATCGCAATTATCCTGAAGATATCAGCACCGGGCGCTATGAGATTAGAAATGGCGAGAGTGTATATCATGTCTTCAGCAGGATATGGCGAGGCTATCAGACTCCTATGAATATAACGATTAACAGTGCCCGGACAATGAAGCGTCTGGCAGGTCAGGTAGGTCGCCAGCTGATGATTGATTCTGTGGAAATAGCCACTTTGATGTATGATTCAGTCTTTCAAGCGAAAATGGGCTATAACAAGGAGACGATGCCTGCCCTCTTTATCCCGGAAACATACGAGATGTACTGGAATATCAGCGTGGATGAGTTCTTCGAGCGTATGCAGGCTGAACACAAGCGGTTCTGGAATACACAAAGGAAAGCTAAGGCCCAAGAGATGGGACTGACAGAAAATGAAGTGGCTACCCTCGCATCTATCGTTGAAGAAGAGACAAATAATAACGGTGAGAAACCATCTGTGGCTGGCTTGTATTACAACCGTCTGCGTATAGGCATGCCTCTACAGGCTGACCCTACCATTAAGTTTGCCTTACAGGAGTTCGGCATCAGGCGTATCCTCAACTCCGACCTCAATGTTGACTCCCCTTATAACACTTATATCCATCGCGGTCTGCCTCCCGGTCCTATACGCATACCTTCTGTAGTAGGCTTGGATGCCGTGCTGAATTATGCGCATCATAACTACCTCTATATGTGCGCCAAGGAGGATTTCTCTGGCACACACAACTTTGCAGCTACCTATCGCGAGCATCTGAACAACGCACAACGTTATTGGGCTGCATTAAACAAGCGGAAAATCAGCAGATGAAATGGTTCGTGTTCTATAAAGGTCAGGTGGCGTTACAAAAGCAGGGTGACCGCTTGCAGGTACCAGAAGGTGATGAGCCTCCAGTTGCTGTGCCAGAAGGACATCAGGTTCATGAAGTAACCATGAACAATGGCGTAAAGGTTAAGACTTTTGCCCTTGATAAGCCCATTGAAGACACATTGGCTTGTTGTGAACAATCAACAGCCAACGGTCAATGGGCAATGGTCAACCTGCGTGAGTCTTTCAATTATATTCCATTAGAAGATTACCTTTGTGGAGGTAAAGCTTCGCAAATCCTGTATTGGGACGAGCATAGCCGTTACTGTCCCACTTGCGGTGTGAAAACCGTACAACAGACCCCTATCATGAAAAAATGCCCTCAGTGCGGATTGGAAATGTATCCTCCCATCGCTACCGCTATCATCGTATTGATACAACGGGGCGATGAAATCCTTTTGGTTCATAATAGGGCTTTCAAGCGTGACTACTACGGGCTGGTGGCTGGTTTTTTGGAAGCTGGAGAGAACTTGGAAGAGTGTGTACGCAGGGAGGTGATGGAGGAAACAGGACTCACCATTAAGAACCTTCGCTATTTCGGGAGTCAGACCTGGCCCTATCCCAGTGGCTTGATGGTTGGCTTCACGGCTGAATATGAGAGTGGCACCATCAAGCTGCAAGAAGACGAGCTGACCGCAGGAGCCTTCTATCGCAAGGACAACATGCCTCATATTCCTCAAAAAATGAGTATTGCCCGTAAGCTCATCGACTGGTGGCTGGAAAAATAAGCAGAAACTTATCAATTCACGAAACATAAAAAAATACAGGTGGAGTTTACAGCTCCACCTGTATTTTAAATATGGTATCGATATTCGTTATGCGAAGTTATCGAACATCAAGTTCTGAGAAGGAACACCCAAATCGTAGAGCAAACCTTCTACAGCCTTTGACATCGGGCCAGGACCGCACATATAGTATTCGATATCCTCTGGAGCCTCATGATCCTTCAGGTAATTGTTGTACATTACCTGATGTACGAAGCCAGCGGTATAAGGTACACCAGCTGCATCAGCTGCTGGGTCAGGACGGTCAAGTGCCAAATGGAAGTGGAAGTTCGGGAAGTCCTTCTCCAATCCGAGGAAGTCATCTAGATAGAACACTTCATTTAATGCACGTGCACCATAGAAGTAGTGCATCTCACGGTCACGAGTATTCAATGTCTTGCACATGTGCATTATCTGAGCACGAAGTGGAGCCATACCGGCACCACCACCTACCCAAATCATCTCACGCTTAGAGTCGAAGATAGGATGGAATTCTCCGTAAGGACCACTCATCTTCACCTTGTCACCTGGTTTCAAGCTGAAGATGTAAGAAGAAGCGATACCAGGACTAACATCCATAAAACCTACCTGTGGTTTTGGTTTGAACGGAGGTGTAGCGATGCGGACGGTCAGCATGAATCGGTCGCCCTCAGCAGGATAGTTAGCCATTGAATATGCACGGATGGTTGGCGTGTCATTCTTGCATTTCAGAGTAAACAAGCCAAACTTCTCCCATGCAGGCAGATACTCGCCCAATGACTCCTTATCAATGTCCTTATCATAGTCCATTGAGAAAGCAGGAATCTGAATCTGTGCGTATGATCCAGGGATGAAGTCCATATGCTCACCTGGAGGCAGCTGTACAATGAACTCCTTGATGAATGAAGCTACGTTCTTGTTAGAGATAACAGTACACTCATATTCCTTCACACCGAGTATGCTCTCAGGAATCTTAATTGAGAGATCATTCTTCACCTTTACCTGGCAACCCAGACGCCAGTGGTCTTGCTGCTGCTTACGACTGAAATGAGAGGTCTCAGAAGGCAGGATTTCACCACCACCTTCGAGCACCTGTACCTTACATTGACCGCAAGAGCCCTTTCCACCACAGGCAGAAGGTAGGTGAACATCGTTTGTAACCAATGTATTGAGCAATGTGCTACCCGACTGAACATCGAGCACCTTATCGCCACCATTGATAGTAATTTTCACATTGCCTGAAGGCACCAGGTAATACTTGGCAACCAACAGGATGATGACAAGCAGCAGGATGACAACAAGGAATACCCCAATGCTCGCTAATATTAAATCCATATTCATTGTATATTCCTTTCCTTTTTAAAGTTTCAAACCAGAGAAGCACATAAAGCCCATGGCCATCAAGCCTACCACGATGAACGTGATGCCCAGCCCCTTGAGAGGTGCAGGAACGTCAGAGTAAGCCATCTTTTCACGAATAGCAGCCAGACCAACGATAGCCAGCAGCCAACCGATACCAGAACCCAGGGCATAACCGATTGCGTCAACCACACCGCCAATATACTTAGGGTCGCTGGCATTCAAACCGATACGCTGCTGCATGAACAATGATGCGCCCATGATGGCACAGTTCACGGCAATCAGCGGCAGGAAGATACCGAGTGCATTGTATAGGGAAGGGCTGAAACGCTCAACCACCATTTCAACAATCTGAACGATAGCGGCAATCACAGCGATGAAAAGGATAAGACTGAGGAAACTCAGGTCAACACCCTCAATCAACGCACCCTCAGACAGCACGTATGTCTGCAACAGGTAGTTCACGGGGAGGGTTACCAACAGCACAAAAGTAACAGCGGCACCCAAGCCCAACGCAGTCTTCACATTCTTTGATACGGCCAGGTAAGAGCACATACCCAGGAAGAATGCAAATATCATATTGTCCACGAAAATAGAGCGGACGACTAAGCTAAAGAAATGTTCCATACTCTTTCAATTATTACTTTTCTTGCAATTCCTTATTGTGGGCACGCTGGTACCAGATGATGCAAGCCACGATAATCAGCGCCATCGGTGACATTACCATCAGACCGTTGTTGATATAACCCAAATCCTTAATCCAATCATAGTTCAACAGGTTGAAGCCAAGCAATGTACCTGAGCCGAGAATTTCACGGAACACAGCCACAATAACAAGAATCTTGGCATAACCCAGACCGTTACCAACTCCATCAAGGAATGACTCCCAAGGACCGTTCTGCATGGCGAATGCCTCCAAACGCCCCATCAAAATACAGTTGGTAATAATCAAACCCACATACACTGACAGCTGAACACTTACATCGTAAGCGAAAGCCTTCAGAATCTCACTTACGATAGTTACCAAGCTCGCAACGACCACCAGCTGAACGATGATACGGATGCGGTTAGGAACCGTCTTGCGAAGCAGTGAAATCACCACGTTAGAGAAAGCGGTAATGACCGTCACAGCCAGACCCATCACGATAGCAGGTTCAAGCTTACTGGTTACAGCGAGCGCTGAGCAGATACCCAGCACCTGCACAGTTATAGGGTTGTTCAAGCCCAGAGGAGTCATGAACACTTCTTTATTCTTTGCTGAAAATAATTCTGCCATAATGTTTATCCTCCTCCTTATTTATTATTTAAAAATGACTTGTAATTGTTCAGACAATCCTTCAACATAGCATCAACGCCATTAGAAGTCATCGTACCGCCTGAGATACCGTCAACCTTGTTGATGTCTCCCTTAGCCTGACCATTTTTCACAACCTCTATAGCCACATTGCCTCCATTCAGCACCTTTTTACCCTCAAACTGCTGCTGGAAAGCGGCGTAACTCTGGATCTCTGCACCCAGACCAGGAGTCTCACTGGCATGAGAGAAATAAGTGGCATATACAGTGTCCTTATCGTCGTTCAAAGTAACATAGCCCCAGATAGAGCCCCACAGACCTGCACCGAAAACGGGGAAGATATACTTTGTCTGACCGTCAATCTCAGCTACGAAAACATGTAGGTTGCCGTTCTTCTTGTAATCATTCTCAAAACTGGTAACGAACTTACCGGTATTTTCAGTCAGCTGGTCGCCCTTGAGCAACATGTCAGCCTTCACAAACTTTTTATAATCTGCCTCAGCATCCTTAGAATCTCGAATGTTGAGGGAATACAGAATCTGCTTTTTGGTATCAAGCTCCACATTAGCGTCCTGACGGCTACTAAAGGTAGAGTGAACGAATGAAAGCAGGAATGCTACAATAACAACCATTACCGCAGCATAAATGATAGTATAACTGTTACTATTGGTATTCATTTTCTTAAACGGTATTAATTGTTAAACTTTTGCAACTCGTTTTTCACGCTTGCTGATGTTTTTCTGAACCACGCAGTAGTCAATCAGCGGAGCGAAGATATTCATCAGCAGGATGGCCAGCATCATACCTTCCGGATAACCAGGGTTGAGCACACGGATCACGATTGCCATAACGCCAATCAGGAAACCGTAGATATACTTGCCACACTCGGTTCTTGCTGAGGTTACAGGGTCAGTAGCCATAAACACAGCACCGAAGCAGAAGCCGCCCAGCACCAGATGCTCATACCAAGGCATATTTGCGATAGCAGTGTCAGGACCAAAGGCATTGAATACCCAAGCCATGAAAGCGCCACCGACAAATACACTGCACATGGTCTTCCAGCTTGCCACGCCAGTCCACAGCAGAATCACTGCACCAATAGCGATGGCAATCACACTGGTTTCACCGATAGAACCGGGAATAAAGCCTGTAATCATATCATTTAGAGAATAGGAAATGTCAACACCTGTAGCAGCCTGTCCTAAAGGAGTAGCGACCGTCAAGCCGTCAACAGTCTTACCCAAACCGAAGATACTGTCACCAGAAACCCATACAGAGTCACCAGACATCTTGGTAGGGTATGCGAAGAACAGGAATGCACGGGTAATCAATGCCACATTGAATACGTTCATACCCGTACCGCCAAACACTTCCTTAGCGAAAATTACGGCAAAAGCTGTCGCGATTGCTAAGATCCACAACGGGCACTCAACCGGAACAATCAGCGGAATGAGGATACCAGATACCAGGAAACCTTCCTGAATCTCCTCATGCTTCCACTGAGCCACGGTAAACTCGATACCCAGACCCACTACATAAGATACGATGATTTTAGGCAACACAGCCAGGAAACCATAGAAGAACATAGCCCAGAAGCTACCTTCAGCGCCTGTTGCCATGAAATGCTGATAACCCACATTGTACATACCGAACAACATGGCCGGAATCAAAGCAATGACCACCAATGACATGATACGTTTGCTGTCAATGGCATCATGAATATGCGTTCCGGATTTCGCTGTAGTTGACGGTACGAAGAGGAATGTCTCGAAACCATCAAAAACAGATCGAAATGCGTGTAATTTGCCGCCTTCCTCGAAGTTCGGCTTTATCTTATCCAGATAATTTCTTAACGCGCTCATTTTATTTTTAAGTTTTTGTATTAAAATTAAGCCATCTCAGCACGAAGTGCATCAAGTCCTTCACGAACGATACGTTGCACCTCAACCTTAGAAGAACATACGAACTCGCAGAGAGCGAAGTCTTCAGGAGCTACCTCGTAGATACCCAAAGCCTCCATCTTGTCGATATCACCGGCAATGATTGCCTTCACCAGATACTCAGGATAAATGTCCATTGGGAACACGCTGTCATATTCACCAGACATAATCATGTGACGTTCGCCACCCTTGACACGGGCATCCATCACATACTCTTTCTTGCCCTGCAGCCAGCTGAAATAAGAACGGCTGGTACTGAAATCATTTACACGAGGCATAATCCAACCCAACATCTCATGCACGTCATTTCCCTCAGGAATAACAGTCAGTTGAGCATGAAACGCACCCAGATATGAGTTCTCGGCATTTACCTGCTTGCCAGTAAGTACGTTGCCACTGATATAGCGCAAGGTTTTTCCTTCGGTAACGTGCCCTTTGAACACGTTGTCGAGTTTAGCACCCACCAACATCTTCACGTAGCAAGGCTTCACGAACTCAGATCCGGTGAGAGCTACCGTGCGGGTTAAATCGACCTTACCGGTATTGAACAAACGGCCAATAAAGATAACTGCTTCTGCACCGATGGTCCACACTACCTCGCCCTTATTCACAGGAGCTACATGATTGATCTGTACACCCACGTTGCCAGCAGGATGAGGACCATCAAAAGCCGTAACAGTCACATTCTTTGCCTGAGTCAATGCGGCAGATTGTTGTTTAACACTGATGCCTAAATAAGTCTTAGCGATCTTAGCCAGTGCATCTAAACCAGTCTGGAAGTTAGTTTCCTCACCCTTCAGCTGCAGCTCGAAGTCAGGAGCCAGAGGCGCACTGTCAAAAGCAGAGATGAAGATTGCACGTGGAGCGTTGTCAGGATTAGCAATCACATCATAAGGACGCTGACGCATAAAAGCGAACAGACCTGCTTCAAGCAGGGCTGCCTTTACCTGCTCGCCATTCAGGCTGGCAGGATTTTTCTTGCCAAAATCAGCGAACTGCTGATCTTTGTCAGGATTCACGATGATGTTCATCACCTTACGACGGGCACCGCGTTCAACGCTTGCTACCACGCCACTAACTGGCGAAACAAATTTCACTTCGGGGTGATTCTTGTCTATAAACAAGGGTTCCCCTGCCAGAACATGCACCTGTTCTTTAACGACTACCTTTGGAGTGACACCAGTAAAATCATCGGGCACAAGAGAATATGCGTCCGACATTGGTACTGTAATCACATCATTGGCAGGCTTGCCTTTCAGGTTAATGTCCAGGCCTTTGCGTAATTTAATTACATTTGCCATGCGATTATATTAATAATTAGTTTCATAATAATCCTTGCAAAATTAGTCATTATTTAACAAATAAACGAAGTTATTGCGTTTTATTTTCGCAACAACTACGTTTATTTCTACTTTAGGCCGAAAAATGATTTCCATTCATGCCAATCGTCAAGATTAAGTAATGAAAAAAAGAAGCCCCGCTGTCACAGCGAGACTCCTCACAATTATGAAAAAATACTATTATTTTAGCTTCTCTCGATATAAGCCAACACATCACCCTTATTCACAGTAGCACCCTGCTGAGCGCACACCTCAATAATCTTACCGGTGAAGTTAGCTTTCACCTCCTCATGCTCACCCCATAACGTATGGATATAGCAGAAGTGGTCACCTTCCTTATATTTAGCGCCGACAGCCGGAGCCAAAGAGGCATTCACAACGTCAATCTCCCAGAAAATCTGACCATTGACAGAAGCTGTGATAGGCTCAGCCTTTGCCCGCTTCATCTTTAGGATATCCTCTGGATTGAAGCCCTGCTTAGCCATTGCAGCATCCTTTGCCTTCTGCAGGTCAGCCTCGAAGCGTTGCTTAGCTACGCCACTCTTGAACGGACGATACTGTTCTGGGTGCATAGCCAGCTCGAACAGTTCTTCATCATCCGGGCCAGTCTCCCAGCCGTTCTCTTTCATTTCCTTGCGGAAGTCATCCATATTGTCCGGATAGAGTGCCTGAACGTCACCGGTGAAGAACTCTAAGCCCTGTTCCTTAGCCAGTTCCTTGATTTCAGGAGCCACCTCACCTGGCAGCTTACCACTCTTACCGAGAATCATACCCCAGATGCTCTTATCAGTCAGCAAGCTGTAACGAGGCTTACCCTGAGCCTCTGCCATAATGTTCATCAACGCAATGTTCTTCACATACTGGCTGAATGGAGTTACCAATGGAGGATAACCTACCTTAGGCCAAACATATTCTACCTCGTCGAACAGTTTTACCACGACTTCATCGATAGTCATTTCCGGCTTGCCCTGAGCTTTCAGTGACATATTGATAACTGGCATCATGGTCTTCATATCCGCCATCATAGAGCCCATCATACCGCCTGGCAAACCACACTTCAGCAGCAATGAAGTCATGTGCTTGTTAGTAGGATCCATGAAGTAACCCAAGAAGTCATCAATAAATTCCTGTGTCAAGGCACGAGCCTCCATGTAAGCCTTCATATTGATGTCTTTTACCTTGAAACCTGCATCCTTCAGCATAGCCTGGATAGTAATTACATCCGGGTGTACCTTACCCCATGACAACGGTTCCATAGCGACATCAATCACGTCAACACCAGCCTCAGCAACTTCCAGCATAGAAGCCACAGAGAGACCTGGGCCACTATGACCGTGGTACTGAACGATAATTTCAGGATGACGGTCCTTAATATTCTTTGTCAACTGACCTAATGACCAAGGACGGCCGATACCTGCCATATCTTTCAGACAGATTTCCTGTGCGCCGGCTTCAATCAACGTATCAGCCAGTTTAGTATAATACTCAACAGTGTGAATAGGAGAATAAGTAATACAGAGAGTTGCCTGTGGGGTCATTCCGCCTTCCAAAGCATACTTGATAGAAGGAATGATATTGTTGGCATCGTTCAGACCATCGAAGATACGTGTGATGTCAACACCCTGAGCGTGTTTTACTTTATACATTAATTTGCGTACATCCACAGGACATGGATACATACGCAGAGCGTTCAAACCGCGATCCAGCATGTGTGTCTTAATACCAGCCTCATTAAAAGGTTTGGTAAATGCGCGAACAGCCAAGTTTGGATTCTCGCCATACATTAAGTTCACCTGCTCGAAAGCACCACCGTTGGTTTCCACGCGGTCAAAGCAACCCATGTCAATGATGACAGGGGCAATTCGCTCCAGCTGGTCTTTTCTGGGCTGGAACTTGCCTGAACTCTGAAACATGTCTCGATAAAGGAGACTGAATTGGATTTCTTTCTTCATATTCTCTTTCTCTCTATTAAAATTTTACCTTTTTATCTAATTTACCGCAAAGATACAACTTTATTTTGGTTTACGGAATCAATGTTCTGTTTTTTTACAAAAATAATTGTTTGTTCCATGCAGTAAGTGATAATCTGAATAATTATTTGTATGTTTGCAGAAAAAAATAAAAGTACAGACGATGAAGGTAACCATTGTATCGGGCGCACGCCCCAACTTTATGAAAATCGCTCCCATCTGCCGTGCGATTAATGCTGCTCATGACAGCGGTAAGGACATTTCATACCGCTTGATATACACAGGCCCTCAGGGAGACCCGAGCCTTGACGCATCACTCTTCTCCGATTTGGATATTCGGCAGCCAGACGGTTACCTGAATGTTCCTGAAGGCGGGCAGTCTGAGGTCTCTGCGGCTATTATGCTGGCATTCGAGAAAGAACTTGATGCACATCCTGCACACGTGGTACTCGTGGTTGACGACCTTGCTTCCACCATGAGCTGTTCAATCGTGGCGAAAAAGCGTGGTCTGAAGGTGGCGCATGTGATAGCAGGCACACGTTCTTTCGACATGAACATGCCTCGTGAAGTTAACCGGACCATCGTTGACGCCATCTCAGATTTCCTGTTTACCGCCGGTATGGTGGCTAACCGAAACCTGAACCAAGAAGGCATGATTCCCGAATATATCCATTATGTAGGCAACATTCTAATTGATACTATTCGTTACAACCGACATCGGCTTTTGCAGCCGATGTGGTTTAACAGCATGGGATTACGCAAGGGTAACTATCTTTTGCTCACCCTCAACCGGCGCGACTTGCTTCGAAACAAACCGGTTTTGAAATCATTACTGGAAACGGTGGTTAAGAAAGCCGAAGGGCTGCCCATTGTAGCTCCTTTGCATGGGTATGTAGAGGAAGCTGTCAAGCAGCTGGAGTTAGATGCACCTAACCTGCACATCATGCCTTCACAGAGCTATCTCCATTTCGGCTTCCTCATCAACCAGGCTAAGGGTATCGTGACAGACTCCGGCAATATCGCAGAGGAAGCTACATTCCTGGACGTGCCCTGCATCACACTCAACACTTACGCCGAACATCCTGAGACCTGGCGTATAGGCACGAACGAATTGGTTGGCGAGAACACATTTGCCCTTGCCGCCGCTTTAGACAAACTGATGAAAGGGGAATGGAAACACGCTACCCTACCCGACCGTTGGGACGGCAGAACAGCAGAACGTATCGTACAAGTGTTGTTAGAAAGTGTTAATAGTTTATAAGTTGCTACACCTTTTTTATGCAGTTTAGGTTAAATGACCTACATTTGCACATTAATTAAAAAGAAATGGCATGAAGCGACTCTACATATTCTTCTTTATCTTGGCAACTTCTCTGGCATTTGCATCCCATGCATCTGCTCAGAAAATCAAGGGTGTTGTCACTGACTCTTTAACCAATGAGCCTTTGTTATACGTTACCGTACAATATGAAGGCAAGGGCTCTGGTAGCGTTACCAATGGCGATGGCGAATATGAGGTTGACAACCATGCTCGAAGAGGATGGACTGAACTGACATTTTCTGCGATTGGTTATGAAACCAAACGAGTGAAGATTACGTCTGCGACCAGAGAGATTACCCTGAAGTTGAAGCCCGCAGACATACAGATTGCTGAGGTTGTAGTAAAGCCCGGGCGTGAGCGTTATCGTCGCAGGGACAATCCCGCCGTGATCTTCATGCGCAAGGTTATTGAGAAGAAAAAGGGCTTGAAGCTTGAGGCTAACGATTTCTACGAATACCGTAAATATCAGAAGATGCGTATGTCTATCAACGACATCACACCTGAGAAGATGGAAAAAGGTATCTATAAGAAATTCTCATTCTTCAAGGATCAAGTGGAGCCTTCTGCTAAGACAGGCAAGATGATTCTGCCTATTTCCATCAAGGAGACCGCTTCCCGCACCATCTACCGCAAGGACCCGGAAAGCAAGAAGGAAATCATTGACGGTTATAACTCTTCTGGCATCGAGGAGTTTTTCAGTACGGGCGATATGGTGGGAACAATCCTGAATGACGTATTCAGGGATGTGAATATTTATGATAACGATATCAACTTGCTTCAAAGACGTTTTGTAAGTCCTATCGGTCAAGGTGCCATCACCTTCTACCAGTATTACCTGGAAGACACTTTGATGATAGACAAGACAGAGTGCATACACCTTTCTTTCGTACCTGCCAATCCTATGGATCCAGGCTTTACCGGACACCTTTATGTAGCCCGGGATTCTTCTTATGCCGTGAAACGCTGCATCATGAACCTGCCCAAAAAGACTGCGGTGAATTTTGTGGAAGATATGATCATCCAGCAGGAATACCAGCAGATGCCTGACAGCAGTTGGGTACTGATGACTGACGATATGACTGTTCAGCTCAAACTGGCTTCTGCCATACAAGGTCTTGAAGTGGAGCGAACAACCCGCTATTCTGACTATAAGTTTGACCCTATCGAAGCCAGATTGTTCCGACTCAAAGGCGATGTCATCAAAGAGATTGACATGATGAATAAAAGTGACGAGTATTGGGCTGAAGTCAGGCACGAGCCATTGACTAGACAGGAAAGTTCTATGGACTTGTTCATGAACCGTTTGGAACAGATACCAGGATTCAAGTATGCCATATTTGCCGCCAAGGCATTGATAGAGAACTACGTGGAGTTAGGTGACAGGAAACATCCGAGCAAAGTTGATTTGGGTCCTATCAACACCATCGTGACCAGCAACTTTGTAAATGGATTGCGACTTCGTCTGAGTGCAGAAACAACAGCAAACCTGAGTAAGCATTGGTTTCTCAAGGGTTACGGAGCGTATGGTTTTAAAGACCACAAATGGATGTACAATGGGGAACTGGCCTATTCTTTCAAGCCTCGTGAATTCATGCTTTGGGAATTTCCTAAGCACTATATTCAGTTTAAGTACCAATACGACGTGATGTCACCAAGCGACAAGTATCTGGACACGGATAAGGACAATATGTTTGTAGGTATGCGTTGGACTACCTCCGACCAGATGATGTATTCACGTAATGCGGAACTTACTTATGAGTTAGAGACTCTTTCAGGCTTTTCAGTCAAAGCCCAGGCCCGACACCGTAACGACGAACCTGTAGGTACACTGGCTTATTATAAGAATGACGGTCCCGTACCCGGAGAATGGAGCGAACAGAACACGTTCGTCAAGGACATAACCACCAATGAACTGGCTGTGACCCTTCGCTATGCTCCAGGTGAATCTTTCATCAACACGAAGCAGCGCAGAAGACCCATCTCACTCGATGCGCCAATCTATACGCTGACCCATACTTTTGGCTTCAAGGGTTTAGGAGGCGACTATAACTTCAACATTACGGAGTTTAGCTTGCGCAAGCGTTTCTGGATGGGTTCATGGGGCTATCTGAATATTATCGGACGTGCCGGAGCCCAGTGGAATAAGGTGCCCTTCCCCATGCTGAACATTCCCATCACGAACCTTTCCTACATCATGATGTACGACCAGGAGTCATTCGCCTTAATCAAGAACATGGAGTTCCTGAACGACCGTTATGCTGCATTGTTTGTGAAATACAATATGAACGGCAAGCTGTTCAACCGCATCCCTCTGCTCAAGCGTCTGAAATGGCGCGAAATGTTCTGTGTGAGAGCCATGTGGGGTACGCTGACCGACCAGAACAACCCCTATAAGGCAGGAAATGAAGATCTGTTCCTGTTCCCGATGCGAAATGGACAGCCTGCCAGTTTCCTGATGGATCCTAAAAAACCTTATGTTGAGGTCAGCTTCGGAATCTATAACATCTTCAAGCTGTTCCATGTGGAATATGTAAGACGACTTACCTATCTGGATGCCCCAGGCACTCATAAAGGAGGTTTTCGATTCATGGTACTGATGACATTCTGAACATTATTCATTAACCAAAATGCAGCCTTTAGCAGAAAGACTTCGTCCTCAGACTCTTGACGAGTACATTGGTCAGAAACATCTGGTCGGTGAAGGGGCTGTTTTGCGTCAGATGATTGACAAGGGAGAAATATCTTCTTTCATCATGTGGGGTCCTCCGGGTGTTGGAAAAACTACCCTTGCACAAATCATCGCCCATAAATTAGAGACACCTTTCTATACATTAAGCGCTGTTACAAGTGGTGTAAAGGATGTACGTGATGTAATAGATAGAGCTAAAAATGCCCGCTTCTTCTCTCAGGCAAGCCCCATCCTTTTTATTGACGAAATACATCGTTTCAGCAAGTCACAGCAAGACTCACTATTAGGTGCCGTCGAACAAGGAGTGGTCACCCTGATAGGTGCCACGACAGAGAACCCGTCTTTTGAAGTGATACGTCCGTTGCTTTCCCGTTGTCAGGTATATACCCTGAAGTCATTAGAGAAAGAAGACTTGATGGATTTGCTCAATCGAGCTATCACCTGCGATATAGAGTTGAAGAAACGCAAGATAGAGCTACGGGAGACCTCTGACCTCCTTCGTTTTAGTGGAGGCGATGCACGCAAGTTACTCAATATTTTGGAATTGGTAGTACAAGCAGAGCAGAAAGACCCTATCATTATCACCAATGAATTGGTTGCCAAACGCATCCAGCAGAATCCATTGGCGTATGATAAGGACGGAGAGATGCACTATGACATTATTTCTGCTTTTATCAAGAGTATCAGAGGTAGCGATCCCGATGCTGCTGTTTATTGGCTGGCACGCATGGTAGAAGGAGGTGAAGATCCAGCCTTTATAGCCCGGCGTTTAGTGATTCTTGCAGCAGAAGACATAGGTCTTGCCAATCCTAATGCCTTGTTACTGGCGAATGCCTGTTTTGATACCATTATGAAGATAGGATGGCCAGAAGGACGCATACCTTTAGCAGAAACTGCCATTTATCTGGCTACAAGTCCTAAGAGCAACTCTGCTTATATGGCGATTGCCAACGCTTTAGAAGAAGTGAAGAAATCGGGCAACCAACCAGTTCCTTTACATTTGCGGAACTCCCCTACCCAACTGATGAAGGAACTGGGTTATGGCATCGACTATAAGTATGCCCATGACTATCCTGGTCATTTTGTCAACCAACAATATTTGCCGGATGCCTTGAAAGACAAACAATTCTGGGAGCCTCAACCCAATCCTGCAGAAGACAGGCACAAGGAGAGGATGAAAGCCCTTTGGGGGATAGGTAAGAATTATTGATAATTTAGGAAATAAAGAAATATAGGTATAATACAATGAAGATAGTAGTGTTAGACGGCTATGCAGGCAATCCTGGAGATTTATCTTGGGATGCACTGAAAGCATTGGGAGACTGCACGATATATGACCGCACGGCTCCAGAAGAAATGATAAATCGCGCCAAAGGTGCCGACATCGTACTCACCAACAAGGTATGCTTTAAGGCTGAACATTTTGATCTGTTACCCGACTTGAAGTTTATCGGTGTGATGGCCACCGGATATAACATTATCGATTGTGAAGCAGCTAAATCTCATGGCGTTATAGTGACCAATATACCGGCTTACAGTACTAATTCTGTAGCTCAGATGGTTTTCGCCCATATTCTGAACATTTACAATAGGGTGGATCATTACGCCACAGAGATTCATGAACAAGACGCTTGGGTAAAGAGCCTGGATTTCTCATACCTCAATACACCTCTGCATGAGTTGTATGGCAAGAAGATTGGTATCGTTGGTTTAGGCAACACTGGTTCTGCTACTGCCCGCATCGCCATTGGCTTCGGCATGCAGGTTTACGCCTTTACCTCCAAATCGGAGTTCCAGTTACCTCACGAGATTAAGAAAATGGAACTGGACGACCTCTTCAGAGAATGTGACATCTTAAGCCTGCATTGTCCTTTGACTCCTTCTACAAAGAATCTCGTAAATGCTGATAAATTGAAAATGATGAAGCCTAATGCCGTCATTATCAACACCAGCAGAGGACCTGTGGTGAATGCGCAAGATTTAGCCGATGCTTTAAACAGTGGGAGAATCATGGCAGCCGGCATAGATGTTCTTGAAACAGAACCACCTACAGCTGACAATCCATTGCTAAAGGCGAAGAACTGTTACATCACGCCTCACATCGGTTGGGCAAGTTATGAGGCCCGCGTGCGTCTAATGGATATTCTGGTGGAAAATGTAAAGGCATTTATGGATGGGAAACCTGTCAATGTTGTAAATTAGTTACAAGCAACGAGCCCCCATCACCTAAGAAAGGATTATGCTGACGGTAGTACTGATGATGTTCGGAGGAATCTTGTGCGGTTATCTTTTCCGCAAGAAACAGGTTGCTCATATCCAACAGATTATCATGGTTTTGATATGGGCTTTGCTCTTTCTATTAGGACTGAACATCGGTAGCGATAAGGAGCTTGTCAGCCATATCGGTTCCTTAGGTTTGGAAGCTTTGACTATCGCTATTGCAGCAACCTTAGGCAGTTTGGTAGCTGCTTGGTTTTTATGGAAGAAGGTAAGATGAAAGGAAGCTTTATCATTATCGGCTTCTTCATCTCCGGACTGGTTTGCGGCTATTTCGGAGTGATTCCTGCAGATGTTGCCCAAAATCATGACATCAGCTTTTGCGCCCTCTGTGCCTTATTGATTTGTGTGGGCTTCAGCGTAGGCAATGACCCTACTGCTTGGCAACGTTTCAAAGCGTTGAATCCAAAATTAGCCTGGCTCCCGGTCATGACCATTCTTGGTACATTTGTCGGAAGCCTGGCCGTTAGCCTGTTACTCCCTCAGCGTTCAGCTGCAGATTGTCTAGCAGTTGGTTCAGGACAGGCATACTACTCGCTTTCCAGTATTCTCATTACCCAGTATAAAGGTGCAGAACTGGGAACTATCGCTCTATTGGCCAACATCAGTAGGGAAATCATCACGCTGATAGGAGCTCCTTTGATGGTCAGATGGTTTGGTAGTCTGGCTCCCATCTCTGCAGGTGGAGCTACCACCATGGACACTACCCTGCCTATTATCACCCAAACCAGCGGACAACAATTCGTCATCCTCTCGCTCTTTCACGGATTCGTAGTGGATTTCAGCGTACCATTTATCGTTACTTTCTTTTGTTCAATCTAAAATCAAGTTATATGAATACAGATGTTACAGCTATAAAGAACCGTATGGATTGGATGGATTGGGCAAAGACCATCGCCATAACCCTAGTAGTGTTAGGTCACCTACGTTCCGATTATAACTCTTATATCTTCAGCTTCCACATGCCTTTCTTCCTCATGCTCTCTGGTTTCCTTCAGAAGAAAAGGCCCTTGAAAGAAGAACTGGTAAAATCTGCCAAATCATTGTTAGTCCCTTATATTATATATAATGTGTATCTGTTGATTTACAGTCTTTTCACAGGAGAATACACGTCTGATTATCCTTGGTCGATGGCTGTTGGCTTACAATGGAACCTCAGTATGGCTTGTCGTCCGTTGTGGTTTCTGCTGGCATTGTTCTGGATGCGAATAGCTTACGCAGCTTTACCTTTGAAGGGTAGCTATCTGCTCGCCATTATCTGCGGTCTGTTTACATGGTATTTTGCAGGCAGCGATTTTATGACTCCCACGAATAACTATACGCAGATATTCGCAGCGATTATCTGCTTCCCCTTCTTTATCATTGGCACCATCTTGAAACGATATGAAGGACACAATATGTTTGACAAGCTGCATCGTGTCTCACAGATAGGCTTACCCATTTGCTGGATGATAATAGGATTAATTATTGCCCATCACAATGGTTTTGTAAATATATTCCGCTGTACACCAGGAGATATTGTTCCATTGTTCTATCTCAGTGCCACCCTCACTTCCGTAGGCCTGTTACTGCTGATTAGATACACGCTCGATTGTACCAATAGTTTCGTGCAGTTGGTTTCAGAAGGCACATTGATTATATTCGCTTTGCACCAGAGTATCTTCTGGCCTTTGCGAGAATTGATGCCACAAGGCAATCTATGGTCATTTGCTATCGCCCTGACAGCTATAGTGGCACTCAGCGGATTAGCTTGGCTATCAAGGCGATACTGTCCGGCATTAATTGGCAAGTGGAGATAAGGTTAAGCGTAGCGCTCTTCTATCACACGCCAGTTGACAATCTTCCAAAGATCGTTCAATTGGTCGGCACGACGGTTCTGGTAATCCAAATAATACGCATGCTCCCATACATCAAAAGTCAGTAAGGGACGTAAACCTTTACGAATGGGATTGCCTGCATTAGGTTCCTGGGTGATCAATAGTTTGCCTTCGGTATTTGCAGATAACCACACCCATCCTGATCCAAAAAGTGAAACACCCTTCGCCACAAACTCCTTCTGGAATGCCTCAAAGCTACCGAACTGAGCCTCTATAGCCACCAAGAGTTTGCCAGTTGGTGCAGGCTGGCATGATTCAGGAGCAGCAAACTGAGTGAAATAGAGGTTATGATTCAAGATCTGTCCCGCATTGTTGAATACTCCTCCTTCTGCCTTACGCACGATATCTTCCAATGAAAATCCTTCAAACCCAGAACCTGGAAGTGCTGCATTGAGGTTATTCACGTAGGCTTGCAAATGCTTTCCGTAATGAAAGCTTAAAGTCACGCCACTGATATAGGGTTGCAAGTCAGCATTGCCGAACGGCACCTTGATCAGTTCAAATTTTCCGTTAACAGGTTTTGTCTCCATCATTCGCATCGTTTTAGTTAATAAATGTTTCCCTACAAATATAAGTCAAACTTTGGTATTATGCAACATTTTCATTAAATTCGCACAAAATAATAGTTTATGGAAGAGAACACCAAAGAGAAGAGACCCGACCTGATGGTGGGCAAAAAAATAATGTATGTACACGGATTCGGCTCATCTGGCGCATCTGGGTCGGCAAGGGGATTGCGTATCCTGCTTCCCCAAGCTACAGTTATCTCACCAGATCTGCCTGTACATCCTTCAGAAGCCATGGAATTGCTTCATCATCTTTGTGAAACAGAGAGACCTGATTTGATAGTAGGTTCCTCGATGGGTGGCATGTTTACGGAAATGCTCTATGGATTCGACCGTCTGTTGGTGAATCCAGCTTTTCAGATTGCCGACACATTGGCTGAACACAATATGATGGGACGGGTGGAATTCAGTAATCCACGTCAGGATGGGGCAAAAGATTTTCTGGTCAACAAAGCCTTGCAGAACGAGTTCCGTGAGGTATCAAGTCATTGTTTTGAAAAAGTTGAGGAAAAAGAAAAACATAAAGTGTTTGCCCTCTTCGGCATTCATGACCAACTGGTGCATACTTTTGACTTATACTCGCAACATTATCCACAAGCCATCCGCTTTGATGGAGAGCATTTTTTAAACGACCATGCCCTTGTTCGTTGCGTATTACCTGTCATTCAGTGGATTGACGATCGTCAGGAAAGTCGGGAAAGACCAATCCTTTACGTCAGCTTAGACGATACCTTACGCAAACCTGATGGAACTCCGATGCCTACAGCTGTGAAAGCGTTCCAAAAGTTGTCTGCAGTATATGATACCTATATATTAGGTACCGCTCCCTACAATAGCCCGGATGTTTGGAGCGAACAAGTGAGATGGGTGGAGCAATGGTTGGGAGTGCCTGCTTACAACCGTCTGATTTTGTCTAATCACAAGAACCTGAGTTATGGCGATTACTTGATTGACGCTCATGAGTCTGATGGTGCAGATGGTTTTATGGGTACCAATATTAAGTTTGGCGAGGATCCATACAAGACGTGGGAAGATGTGATAGTTTTCTTCGACAGATTGGGAGGACAATAGATATACGAACTACAAGACACGAGTAAACAATAAAAAACAACTTAAATAATGAGTCTGGAATTTGGATTATTGGTAGGAGCGATACTGATTTATTTGAGTATCTTGATTAGTAAGACGGGATTCAAGTTTGGCATCCCTACCCTGTTGTTGTTCCTGTTGGTGGGAATGGCATTTGGCACAGATGGTATAGGTCTTCAGTTTGATGATGCCAGAAGCGCCCAATTCATTGGTATGGTAGCCATGAGTATCATCCTGTTTACGGGTGGTCTTGACACCAAGCTGAAAGACATCCGCCCTGTAGCCGTGCAGGGAATCTTGCTCTCAACAATAGGTGTATTGCTAACCACCGTCATTACAGGTTGCTTCATTTTCTTTCTTTCAAACTATACAAGGGTAGCGATCGCATTACCTCTGCTGACCTGCATGTTGCTTGCTGCCACCATGTCTTCTACTGACTCAGCTTCTGTGTTCAGCCTGTTACGTTCACAACACATGAATCTCAAACTGCACCTCAAACCCATGCTTGAGTTGGAAAGCGGAAGTAATGACCCGATGGCTTATATGCTGACTATCGTACTGATAGACATCATTAACAGTGGCGAAGGGATAAGTATTGGTAACGTGTTATGGGGCTTGCTGGTGCAATTTGTCCTTGGCGGACTAATCGGCTTTCTGATAGGCAAGTATGCAGTCAAGCTGATCAACCGCATCAACCTCCCTAACAGTTCGCTCTACCCTATCTTGTTGCTGAGCTTGGTATTCATTACCTTCACTGTCACTGACTTTGCCAATGGCAACGGCTACTTGGCCGTTTATATAGCGGGTATGGTAGTAGGCAACAACAAACTGACGTTCCGCAAGGAAATCAATACGTTTATGGATGGTATGACTTGGCTTTTCCAAATCATCATGTTCCTCATCCTCGGGCTGTTAGTCAATCCACATGAGATGCTTGATGTAACAGTAGCTGCTCTGCTGATAGCCGCATTTATGATGCTGGTAGCCAGACCACTCAGTGTCTATGCCTGTCTGTTACCATTCAAGAAGTTCAATAATAAGGCCCGTGTCTTCACCTCTTGGGTGGGGCTTCGTGGTGCCACTCCTATCATCTTCGCCACCTATCCTGTCATAGCAGGCATCGAAGGTTCAAACCAACTGTTCAACATCGTGTTCTTCATCACTTTGCTCTCCTTGCTTATCCAGGGGATGACTATCGCCAAAGTGGCAAGATGTCTTCAGCTCGACTTGCCGGAAGAAAAGACCGGCAATGATTTTGGCGTAGAGCTTCCTGATGAGATTGACTCCAAATTGGAAGACCTGACTCTGACTGCAGAAATGTTGCAAAACGGCAACCGTCTGGCAGACATGAATTTGCCGAAAGGCATGCTGGTGATGATTATCAAAAGAGGTACCCAGTTTATTGTTCCAAATGGAAAGATGGAATTGTTAGAAGGAGACAAGCTATTGGTAATCAAGGATGGCAACCTGAAATAAAAGTTTTACCCTTTCCCTTTCTTCATGCGATATTCGGAAGGAGTGAGGCCAGTATGTTTCTTGACGAAACGGGTAAAATGTGAGAGTGATTGGAAATTAACCTCATTGCTAATCTCCGTCAGACTTTTGTCCGTATCAGTTAACATTTCCAACACTCGAGTCAGAGCAAACTGTGCAATCCAATAGGAAGCCGTATGCCCTGTGGATTGCAAACACACCCTCGATAGATATTTCGGAGTAACACATAGCTTATCAGCATAAAATTCCACCGTTCGATTATGCAAGACGTTTTCCTCCAAGAGGTTAATGAAGTGCTGGGTAATAATAGATTCTTGACCGCCTTTAGAAGTTTGTTCCTGATTGCATCGGGTATAGATGTCGAAGATATCATAGGTAAAGTTATCAATGGAACGCATGAGCACTTCTTTAAAATATATATGTCCCTCCATAGATAACCTTCGCCTAATGTCTTCCAAATCGCTCAGACAGAGTTTCATATCCTCATTGTTCATGCTCATGATGGGACGTTCATGATAGAAAGTCAGCCCTTTCACATTGAAGGATATCTTTGGCATATTCACCTGAAGGTATTTATTGGAGAGCAACAAGACTGTTGTCAGCAAATCCTCACTGACATCCAACACACAAACCGGCTTACCTTCTATCAGGATAACTCCATCATTAGCCTTTGCCAAGAACTCATTAACTCCCACTCGAAAGCGCAAGCTTCCCTGGATAACGAAAATATGCAGGAAATAATCAGCACATTGCCTGCCCGTCAGTTTCCTCACATCGTCCAAGAAGATGATATCCTGAAATAATATGCTTGTTTCAATCTGTCCCATGTGGTAAAGATAGCCTAAATCCCCCAGGCTTCCAAACTTTTGGGGTAAATCTTTCAATTATTGTGGAAATATGGGTAAAACAGTATTGGTTATCATCCACTATCTTTGCACAAAATTCAATAATAATAAACTAAACTTTAAAAAGAAATGAAAAAGATGTTTTTAATGATGGCTGTCGCATTAACGACATGCCTGTTATCTTGCTCTCAAAAAGAGGCTCAGCAGGAAAAAGCACAAGGAGTTCAGGAACAAGCAGACGGTACAACTTCTGCAACCCCGAAGGCTAATGCAGCCATGAGTCCAGAGGATTTCGTAGCCTACTTGGAAAGCTGCGGACATTATTTCCTTGCCACGATGGATGGTGACCAGCCAAGAGTCCGTCCTTTCAGTTTTTGCGATGTCATCAACGGTGAGGTTTATTTCATGACCCGCAAACACAAGGATGTTTACAAGCAGTTGGTTAAGAATCCTAAGGTACAGATTGCCGCTTTCCCAAAAGAAGGCCGTGGCTGGATGAGAATCACTTGCAAGCTGGTGGAAGCAGAGACTCCTGAGGTGCGTACTCATTTTCTGGACAAGTACCCTAACATGAAGAAAGCTCATCCAATCGATGATCCGGATTACGCTTTCATGAAGCTGGTGGGCATAACAGCCGTGCTGGGAGATAAAGTATATAGTGTGAAATAATAGTTTAACTAAAAGAAACAACAAAATGAAAAGAATCTTATTAATTTTAGCTATGAGTTTGACGGTATTCACTGTGTCGTATGCCCAGAAAACAGATGGCCGTACTTCTGCCACTCCAAAAGCAAATGCAGTAGAGGTCATGACTCCCCAAGAACTTGTAACCATGCTGAAAGAATGCGATCACTATTTTCTTGCAACTGTAAATGACAACCTTCCATGTGTCCGCCCTGTCACCTTTATAGATATATATAATGGTGAAGTGTATTCTATGACACGTAAATCTAAGGATGTTTACGAGCATATTAAAAAGAACCCCAATATCCAGATTGCATTTTATCCTAAGGACAGTCGAAACTGGGCACGCGTAAGCTGTAAGTTAGTAGAAGCGGAAACACCTGAAGTACGCAGACATTTTCTTGCCATATACCCAAGTGTAATAAAAGCTCATCCAGATGCTCTTACCGACACAGATTTAACTTTCATGAGGCTGACAGGTATTAGCGTTGAGATTGGAAAGAAAGTATATCAAGTGAAGTAATTAAATCAATCTTCAGATAATTCATAAGCAGGGTGTGTCAAATTTGACATACCCTGCTTATTTTACAGTCAGCTTCACTTCACTTACGCCAAACTCGCTTTTCACCTTGACGAATATGTCACCAGGCCTTGCGAAAGGACGGACGATAATTTGTCCGTATGCTCGCCAGGTGGTGAACTTAGCGTGGTTGAAGCTCTTCATGCCGTCGATGCTTCCGTTACCACAGCCGACAAGCTCACCATTACCTATAACCTCCACCTCCACAGGCACATCGATATCAGTAACCTTGTTGTCGCCTCTGTCAATTACCTTCACCACGATGTATGAAAGATCCTGACGGTCAGCCTCAAGCAACACCTTGTCTGGTATAAGCAGGATGCCATGAGGCACATTGGCCGTTCTTAGTACGGCTCTACCTATCACATTACCATATTTATAAGCTATCGCCTCGAGTCGTCCTGGTTCAAATGGAATCTCAAACTCAGCGATATAGCGTTCATTTACCTCAGCCTCAGCCACCGTCATACCATTCAGGTTCAGCTTTACCTTATCTCCCTTGGTGAATACCCTCACCTTCATAGGCTTGCCTTCATTGCCCAGCCAGTTCCAGTGATGATATTCATTAGGCCACGCCCAAAGAGGCAAGTTCTCAACCATACCTTCCGGTATCGGCTCGTGCACCAGCATTTCAACAGGCGTTACATCCCAAAGCACATTGCGATAATAGCCCTGTGGCTTCTTGCGACCCGTTATATCCAAGTCTCCAGACCAAGAGATGTATTTCGGAAATAGGTTTGGAGAATGAGCGAACTGCATGTCATAGAGATTCTCTGGGGTTACTCCCTCTGGCAGTTTACCTTCGCTAATCACTTCTTGGGAAATGTCATTATTTTCAGGAGCATAATATGCCTCTCCCAGACTTACCTCACCCAGGTAGTCAATAGCCGTCCACACAAAGTCGCCAATCACATACTGATGATTCAGCACCGGCTTCCAATAATCCAATGCGTGTGATGAATAAGACGCAGAAGTATAGATGATTCGGTCAGGATATTGCTCATGGTCGGATTCAATCTTATCAGACATATTGTTATAGCCACACACATCGAGGTTTATCAGCTGGGGTTGCACTTCCTCCCATCCGCCGTTAACCATGTGGGGTGAAACCGTCTGGGTCACGAAACGGGTTGGATCAAGTTCCTTCACACGCTTGATGAGTGCGCTTTGAATACGCAAGGCATCCTCTGTAGAACGGTTAGGTATCTCATTACCTATGCTCCACATGATGACACTCGGATGATTCCTGTCACGTTTGATCATATTGGTGAGGTCTGGTTCCCAGGTTTCCTTGAAATAAGTGGCATAATCCTGTGGGGTCTTATGAACCTCCCAAACATCTGTAAATTCCTCGATGACCAACATACCCAGTTCATCGCAAGCTTCGAGTAAGTATTTTGAAGGAGGATTGTGAACGGTTCTTATGGCATTGTAGCCGGCTTCCTTCAGGAGTTCAACCTTTCGGTATTCAGCACGTTTGAAGGCAGATGCGCCCAAGAGTCCGTTGTCATGATGCACGCATCCACCCTTGAGATAAATCAGTTCGCCGTTCAGACGGAAACCTTTGTCGGCAGACACCTCAATCTTTCTGACGCCAAACTTCTGCTTGAATTCATCAATCACCTTATCACCCTGTTTGATAGTGATTTCCGCAGTATAAAGATAAGGATTGTCGAGTGTCCAGATAACGGCACGGCTCACATGCATCATCTGGGTCACTCTCACCCATGAGTTAGCCCTCACCTCTATCTCCTGGTGAGCGTTACCCACGTTTCTGCCTCTATGTGAGCGAAGTACCACCTGCACGGAAACTGTCTTGTCTTCATTGGTTTCATTCACCACCCTCGCCTCAACGTTTACCTTTGTTTCATAAGAATCCAGATAGCTCAAAGTCACGTAAGCACCCCATGGATCGACATGAATCGGGTCAAACATCTCCAGTTTCACATCGCGATAGATACCTGCGCCAGAGAACCAGTGGGCGTTTCGCCCGTTGTTACGGCACCTTACAGCGATGATATTGTCTTCGCCAACTGGCTTCAAGGCACTGGTAATATCGTAATAATAAGGAGCGTATCCACTGACATGATTTCCCACCATGATGCCGTTCACCCACACCTTGGTCTCATTGTAAGTGCCATCGAAGTTCAGCTTCACCAGTTTTCCTTCAAAGTTCTTGTCTGTCTTGATAATTTTGCGATACCATCCCGTTCCGCCCATCACGTGACCTGTAGCATTTCTGCCTGGAGAATGCTTACTGAACGGTCCTATCTGTTCGTCGTTATCGCCACCTGGCAAGGGAATCAGGCTATAATCATGAGGCAAATCCACTGGCTTCCAGTCGGAATCATCATAATCCATAAACTCAGCGCCATTCAGCTCCGTTGGAGCGAACTTCCATCCGTCATTGATGAGCATCTCTCTCACAGGTTCCACTTCAGGCGCATCATAATAACCGCCATAGCTATACATCCCCTCAGCGGGCACACAAAGCTTGTTAGCAAAGGTCTTTTTCATGGTATCCACTTTTTTGTTTCTTAGTTGCAAAGATAAAAAACTATTTCCATTTTCCATCATCATAATCGAAATAGTTTTGAGAATACCACTGTTTTTGCAAGAGCTGTTCACTTTCTGACATGGAAGAATAATCTACGTTGCAGTGCTGCAACAAAGACTTCTTTCAAGTGAGCGTTTTTTTTGCTACATAGTTAGGAAAATATTTTTCCCCAGTTAGGGAGCAAAAAAACATCATTCCATACCTTTCCCATACCACTTTGCCATCAAAGCGCCACTGATATTGTGCCACACACTGAAAACGGCACCGGGGATGGTTGCCAAAGGATAAGAGGCAAAATGAAGCACAGCGAGAGAAGATGCAAGGCCTGAGTTCTGCATGCCTACCTCTACAGAGATAGCTACCCGCTTAGGCTTTGACAACTTCAAGAGTCTGCCAATCAGATAGCCGATTGCATACCCCAACAGGTTGTGGAGCATCACTACCAGCACAATCAGCAAGCCGCCAGTGAGCAGCTTGGCAGCATTATGCGACACCACAATCAGCACCACCATCATGATCATCAATGTGGAAAAGGCAGGAAGATACGGAACAATCTTTTCCGTGAGTTTAGGTAAATACCTCTGACAAATCAGGCCTCCTGCTATGGGGGCTATCACCACGTAGAGAATGCTCATCAGCATACCAAGGGTGTCAACATCCACCATTGTACCAGCCAGCAGCCACACTAACAGGGGAGTAAGGAGAGGAGCCAAGACTGTTGAAGTAGCGGTCATGCCTACAGAAAGAGCCAGGTCTCCTTTTGCCAGATAGGTTATCACATTGGAAGAAGTGCCCCCCGGGCAACAACCCACCAGCATCACACCTAAAGCCAACTCATCAGGCAAAGCGAACGCCTTAGCCAGTAACCAAGCCAAAAGAGGCATAACGGTAAACTGAGCCAAACAACCCGTAAGCACATCTTTGGGATTACTGAAAACAATGCGGAAGTCTTGTAAAGAAAGTGTCAGCCCCATGCCAAACATAATCAATCCGAGTATCGGATTAATATACCAAGTGTCAATGAAAGCAAAAGTATCTGGCTTTAGCAAAGCCAGGCCTGCCACCAACAACACCAACAGGGCCATCCATTTAGATATAAAATCGCAAATAGCCTTCATCAGTTAGAGTCCAGTACTGATTTACCTGATTTCCTCCAGCTCGCCTGTCTCAGAGTCAATGATGAAGCCACGCACCACAATGTCTTTGGGTACCAGAGGATGAGTCTTGATAGTCTCAACCGTCTTTCTTACAGACTCAGGTGTATCTTTAAAACCCTCCAGCCATTGGTTCAAATCAATCCCGCACTTACGTATGGTATCGAGCGTTTCATCAGACACACCTCTGGCAATCATCTCGTGATGGAAATGGTCATAGCTCATGTGGCAGGCTCCGCAATGAGAGTGAGCCACCACCATAATCTCCTCAACGCCCAACTCATAAATAGCGACTATCAGGCTACGCATTGCCGAGTCGAAAGCAGATATCACTAAGCCACCCGCATTCTTGATAATCTTAGCGTCGCCATTCTTCAATCCCAAAGCAGCAGGAAGTAGTTCAGTCAACCTGGTATCCATACAAGACAGCACTGCAAGTTTCTTATCAGGATATTTGCTCGTGAGATATTTCTCGTAGCCCCTATCAGCCACGAAAGACTTGTTGTATGCAATAATTTGATCAATCATAGTGCTAAAAAATAAAAAAATAAAAAAACTCCCCCACCTTCACAGGTAAAGGAGTTGAAGAAGATTTATTTATTATTTTGCTTAACATATCAATCGAAACTGTGGAGCTGGAGGGAGTCGAACCCTCGTCCAAACAAGGAAACCATAAGCTTTCTACATGCTTATCTTTGACTACATTTTCGTGCTACGGCAGAACCAAAGCCATCAACTGTAACCTTATCCTCTAAGATTTCATCAACGCAGCGAGGCTTACGCTGACTATCCCCGATATTACTGCACCACTTTACCAAACCGCTTCGGAGCAAGAGCATTTGAGTGATGTCTCGTCTCAGCACCTGGTGCCGAGATTAAGCCGATCTACTATACTTCGATCAAGCAGCAAGAGCATAGTTATTGTTGCCAGATAATTGTTGAAAGCTCAGATTTAAGTGCAAACCAACGAGGCACTGCATGCTTACTTACCTTTTCTACTCGCTGTCAAAACCAAACAACCCCAAAGAACGTTACCATATTTTCATTTGCAAATATAAGGCATCTTCCTCAAGATGCAAAATATTATGAAACTTTTTTTATCATCATCTCCATTATTTCATGAAAATTTGCAATTTTACAATCCGAAACGTATAATGATGACTTTATCTATGCTGTATAACATCGTTTGTCAAAAACAATCCTATCCTGTCGCCTGACAATCCAGCTCTGTTATTTAAAAGCTGAACTTGGTGGTCAGCTCTAATGTAAACGGACGGATGAAGGTACCTGCCATTACATAGTTCTTATATGGGGTAGGATCTGTCACCAAGTCTGCTGACGCGATAGAGCCACTGGCACCCTTCTGATTCAGGATATTAACCACGCTGGCTGAGAAACTTACATGATTGTTCAACTTATAGTCAACGCCCCCGAAGGTTTCCCAACGACCATTGAAATACAAGGAGTTGGTCTTGTTGATATACTGCTTGCTGAAATAGCGGGCACTTGCCCAGATGCGCCAGTCGCCAAAGGTATATGACGGTTCAACCTCCAATTCCACCTTCGACAAAGCCGTTATGTTCTTATCAGAGAAATCATATTCTTCTGTCACTCCATCACTGAAAGTATGCGATAGGTTGAAATTCTTGTACTTAGGATTGCGAAGAGTGAACATCACATGCACGTTGAACCCAGTAAACGGGGTAATCACTGCATCTGTTACCCAACCCAGCGTTGCTAAGTCATAGGCAATCTGGGTAGTAACCGTTTCCCTCATACCTGCCTTAAGGTCACCTGCGTCACGCACCAGCACATGCTCAAAGTTCGGACGCTCCTGGCGGTTGCTCATAGTAATATTGGTAATCTGTGAAGTAAGGTCAATCCATTTATTCTTCCAATAGATACCTCCACGCAGATAATGAACGGTAGAAGGATCCTGCGTCGGATAATAAGCAGTTCCATAGTGGAAAAGCTGCGAATGAATAGTAGCTGTTGAATACTCCGCCTGCAATCCGAATCCTGGAAGTAACGCCAGACGGCCACTGAAGATATAGGATGGGTTGATATGTCCGTCATCAAATTTGGTTCTTTTAGCAGAACCGTTATTGAGGTAAAAACCTGCATGACGCTTGTTGCCTGGCTCTTGGTCAGCATGAGCCGCAGTACCATGTTCCTTGATGTATTCCAGACGCACGCCACCATAAAGCCAGAGACGGTCACTTACGTTCCATTCATCAGAAATCAAGCCAAACACCTTGTGCTCATGTCCGTTATAATATTCAATGTAGGTATTGTAGTTATACCCCTTGCTACCATTGAGCAACAGCATCTTCGGGTCTTTCTTTGCTTCATGTGCGAACATATACATTGAAGTATTGGTTCCGCCATGATTAAGCCAGTAGTCAACCTCAGCACGCCATTTATGACGCTGATCCTTTGACCTGCCTGTCAGTTCGGCATTAGCCATCCAGAAATGATCGAAAGCATCAAAATGTAACATACGGCGAGCCTGCACGTTTCCGAGATATTCACGGCCATCCTCGTAGGTGTAACCGCTTCCAGCGACAGCCTCGCTCACGCCCATGACTGTACTGTTTGAGCGATAAGAATGACCTCGTTTATATTTGCTATGAACAGATAGCTTCACACCATTGTCCCACTGATAGTCGAACACAAAGTTCACATTATGAATTTTATCCGTATTAGCCTTATCAATAGGTTGTTCAATCATTTTTCCAGTCTCCATGTCCATATAGGTAACAATGTTGTTGGCTGGCAGATACTGGTCCGTTCCAAGTTTGAAACCATCATATTCCTTTACACTTCCGTCACCCACAAAAATAAACGGCCCGAAGTTCTCAACAATGCCTTTATATTGAGAGTACTGGTAAATCAGGGCAACCTTGCCCCGGCCCTCGTTCCAGGTCTTGGAGATACTTCCCTTGTAAAACTGAACACGGTCTTGCAGAGAAGTCATATCTAAATGATTGCTTCCCGGGTCAAAATTCTGGTAAGAACCCACGCTGAATCCCCAACCCTTGCCTATCGGAGAAGAAATATTGGCATCGATAGCCTGACGTCCGAAATGATTGACCGTATAGTTCACCTTGCCTTCGAAGATGTCGCCTGCCAGTTTCGACTTACTGTCAACACCATACGAGATTGTACCATATTTCAACACCATATCCTGGGGAGTCATGGTGCCGGCTGACTCGTGGCTCACACCGCTATGCCATGATTTATATGGATAAATCTGCAACATATAGTGTGAGACGGGAAGGCCATCCTCGTAGATTGTAGCCCAATTGGCAGTGGGCAAACCCAGTGATATCTGTCGGGGTTGAGAAGCAGAAGCAGCATTCATCAGCATATTTCTGTTGCTACCTTCACTGGATGTTGAAGTCTTTATACTGTCGTTCGCAGCCTCTTGGGCTGATGTTCCGATGGTTACAAAAGCACTAATGAGAATTGTCATTAAAGTTCTGGAAATGTTCATACACACGTAAGTTTTTTAATTTGCCTGCAAAATTAATTATTCCCAAAAACACAGGCAAAACCAATAATACGGAATTACTTACCTATTTTACAGAATCCGTTGTGAAAAGCTATAGAATTCCGTTTCAGTTAGACTTATATTTGCAGAATCCGATAGTTTATCCTACCTTTGTAGTTGGATATTTGTATAAAACTATAATGATATATGGAAAAGAAAATTAAAGCATTGTTTATCAACGGCAGTCCGCGAAAGAATAAGAATACAGCCCAGTTGCTTCAAAAGGCGATGGAAGGGGCAGAAAGTGCTGGAGCTGAGGTAGAAATGGTGAACCTTTACGACCGCAACCTGAATTATAAGGGGTGCTTGAGCTGCTTCGCCTGCAAGATTAAAGGTGGCAAGAAAGGCGTTTGCTCCTTTAAGGATGATCTTCAGCCCATTTTGGAAAAAGCCGTACAAGCTGATGTACTTGTATGTGGTTCACCCAATTACTGCAGTTATCCAAGTGCGATGCTGAGAGCTTTCATGGAGCGATTGATATTCCCTGCCGTAAACTATTCAGATTATAGCAAGCCTGTGATATTGAAGAAACTACATTCTGCCACCATCTACACAATGAATTGCCCTAATAAAGATACTTACAGAATGGCAAACTATCACATTCTGATGGACACTTCTGCGCAGCAATTAGGTATGTTCGGACCAACAGAGATTCTTTGCTCATTTGATACTTATCAGTTCAATAACTATGAGAAGTATGATGCTGCCTCTTTCAATGAACCCCACAAAGCTGAGGTGCGTAACAATCAGTTCCCCAAAGATCTGGAAAAGGCTTTTGAATTGGGCGAAAGACTTGTAAGACAATGCGAAGAAGAACAATAACGATACCATTTAACCTAAAAACGAAAAAAATGGAAGAGAAAATAGCTGTAAATTCATTGAAAGCTTGATTTTTGGGCGAACCTTTCGGACGTTGGTTCTACCTCATCGCCACCATATATCCAATCAATAATTGCTTGGTATATTTGGTCAATACCAGATTCATCAAGTAACTCAAGTTTATATTTGAATGATTTTACGACAAAAGGAACAACACCATTTGTATGATATTTGTGCCAACTGCTATATTATGGCTAAAAAGTTGCCAAAAAAAGTTATTTTTTTGCGCATAATTTCGGCTTTTCTCCGTTTACAGGTAAAATAATGGACTAAAAAATATATCAACATGAAAAGTAAAGGCATTCTGGCGTTAGCCATAGGTTTGGCAGGTTGTTTTACTGCCTGCGACAAGAGCAATGGCTCCTCACTGGTAGAGCCGACAGAAGTTGTAGAAACGGTTAAATACATTTCCCTCCCAGCCAAGGAAAGTCTATCTAAAGAGGCTTTCCTACAGACGGTTGCAGGAAACGGATGGGCATGTGTGGCGGAATATCTGGTCAATGAAGACGGCTATTACGAATACCATACTCAGCCATTGGATGTCCTCGGAGCAACTACCAGAATAAATACATCATCAGCCAGGGAACCTGTCATGTATTTCTCCGAAAACAAGATGACACGCTATTTCAGCAACAATTATACGGCGTGGTCCAAACATTACCCACCTTCTTACCAAGATTATGACTACACCTATCAAGATAACGAGGTGAAGAACACGGATTTTACATTCACTGTCTTGTCGGCAACGGCCGATACGCTTAAGGTCTTAAACTTCGACCGTGTTTATCGGGGCAATCAAGAGTACCCGTTATTCAGTGTGTTCAGGAAACTGAACACTGAGGAGGTGGATTATTTCCGCACTAACTACACCACTGACCACGAGCTTGTGATAAGGGCAAACAGGATGCAGTTCTCCAGATCGGAAGAGGGCGACTGGTACATACCTTTCAATGACGCTGTCCAATATTCCATATTATCCGTATTATATGAAGGATTTGGATGGAAAAGAACTGGAGGACATCTGATTAATGAAGACGGATCGTGGGCTCAATACGGAGGTGACCAATACGATGAGGGTATCAACTTGGAAGTTTTGCCTACAGCTCTTTATTTGGAAAAGACCTGTGTTACCCTCTGCTTCAAGAAAGATAAAGAGACCGAACTTCAGACCTTGAAGAGTGAATATGATGAAAGCAGGTCCCGCTTAGTGACTGAAGACGACAAATATGATTTATGGTTCATCAGAGCAAGTAATAATGGATCTGGATTCAGTGTGGTTGAACAAGTTGGCATTAATGAGCAAGGCAATGGGATTTTTGCCGTCAGTCATTTCAGCAAAATGACAACAGAGGAAGTCAAAAGTACTTTTGACAAATAAGGTCATCAACTTGGAGGAATAAGCTTAAAAACATTTTGCTTTTCTCTTATATAATCGTATCTTTGCATCCTTAAACAACTATATTTATTATGGGAGAAAAGATAGAAGTGAATTCCTTCAAGGCCTGGATTTTAGGCATACGCCCCACAAGTCTGGGTGCATCATTGATGACAGTATTATTAGGTGCAGGACTGGCTCATGGCTTTATGCCAGAACAGTTCTCATGGGCCATAGCACTTTTATGCTGGGTTTTCGCCTGGCTCATGCACATAGCAGCCAACCTGATTAACGATGTGGTGGATTTTAAACGAGGTCTGGATAAAAGCGATCCGGAACGTATCGACCGAATATATGCCAACGGTCTGCTGACAAAGAATGTGGCTTATACCACCATCGCCATTTGCCTGGTATTAGGATGCCTTGTAGGTCTTACCATTTTATATATGGTGTGGGATCACTTGTTGTGGGATGGATGGGAAATCGTGCTTATGGGCGCCATTGTAGTAGCTTGCACATTTCTATACAGTACTACCTTTGCTTATCACGGATTGGGTGACCTGGCTGTTTTGCTTTGCTTCGGTCTGATTCCTGTATGCGGCACTTTCTACGTGCTTACCTATACTGTAACCTGGGATGCCGTATGGGCTTCCATCGTTGCAGGCTGCTCTATTGATACACTACTGATTGTAAACAATTACCGCGATCGTGATGAAGATTACGAGTCAGGGAAATACACCAGCGTGGGTATCTTGGGCGAACCTTTCGGACGTTGGTTCTACCTCATCGCAGGACTCGTATGTGTAGCGAAGGTAGTATTGCTGTACATAGATGGCTGTATCAGCTGGATCGGACTGCTCTACTCTGCTGTTCCTTATCTCATCCTGCATATTGGCTCTTGGATTAAGCTGAACAGAATCAGAGAAGGAAACGCGCTGAACGTCATTTACTATGAGAGCCCGAGGAACTTTACTTTACTCGGCATACTGCTGACTATTGCACTTTGGTAAGAAGATGAACGCGCTATCGCAACTGTTGTATCTTGGCTGGTGGTTCTTCAGAGCCAGGTTCTTGGGAAGACGGAAACCTTTACAAAGTGTGGTCTTTGTAACCAACGGATGTAACAGTACTTGCCGGCATTGTACAAACTGCACAAATGCAGCGGAAGCTTATTTCAAACCTTTTGATGATATATCCAAAGACTTGGATGAGTGCTACAGTCAAGGTGCCCGCATACTCGATATTGAAGGTGTGAACCTACTGTATTGGCATGACGGAGAGCATCAGGTGAACGAGATTTTCCAATTGGCGAAAGCCAAAGGTTTTTACAGTACTTCTACAATGATACCAGCGCCCCTGTATGAGGAATGTAAATCATTGGGAACGGATGTGGATGTGCTTTGGGTAAGCGTCATGGGGTTAGAGGACTGCCAATTGCTGGAAAATATGAATAAAGCGTCTTTGTATATGGTGGTGAATTCGCAAAACTACCAGGAGTTGCCAGCAATATTGGAGTTTGTTCAACAGCATCCGGGCATCAAGCAGATTGCTTTCAACTTTCATACACCTTTCGCTGGTATTGAGCATTTGGCATTAAGTAAGGTTCAGCGAGAGGAGGTGATTAATCTGCTCGTGGAGAGTAAAAGAAAGGGATACCGAATCATGAATAGCATTTCTGGATTGAGGAACATGCTGACATTGAGATTCAAACGTCATTGCTGGATTTGTAATTTCATCTATTGCGATGGGCGTCGGTCTCCACAATGCATCGATGACAAGTCAAGTGGTGTCTGTGAGCGATGTGGCTTTAGCATGGCAGGCGAGATGAATGCTGTGTTCAACCTGAAACCTGATACGATTCTGGCAGGGTTAGGCATCAGACTGTGATTTTTTCTTTCAGAATTCAAATATGTTTTGTAAGTTTGCAAGAAAAATTTACGACAAATGAAGAAATTCTTGAAATTTGCTTTGGGCTTATTGGGTGGTGCCGTTATCGGTGTAGCCATCGTTATAATGATGGTACTGCTGATAGACGGCAACCTCTCTGGCTTTCACGACATCAGCGATGTGAAGACAGGTAAGCTGGGGTTAGCCATCTGCTTCTCTTTCCTCAGCATGGCTATCGCCGTAGTACTGAACATCATGCTACATGAGGCGGGACATTTGGTGTTCGGCTTGCTGACAGGTTATAAGTTCGTATCTTATAGAGCTTTCAGCCTTACCTTGATAAAGGATGTGCAAGGTAAGTTTAAGTGGAAGAAATATTCTATCAGTGGTACCTTGGGGCAATGTCTGATGGAGCCACCCAGGGATTTTAAATCAGAAAATCTTCCTTACTTTTGGTATAACGCAGGGGGCGTGATAGTCAATATCCTATTGGTCATCATCTCCTTAGTGATGCTCAAGTCTTTCGACCTGCCTATGTTCTGGGAGTGTTTCTTCTTCATGATGATGTTTGTGGGCGTAGCCATCGCACTGATGAACGGCCTGCCACTAAAATCCGCAGGTCTGAACAACGATGGCAGTAACATCATGGAATTGTGGAAGCATCCGGAAAAGCGAACGGATATGGCTCATCAACTACTGATTGTGGCTGAAACAAGCAAAGGGAAAAGGGCTATAGAGATGCCAGAAGAGTGGTTCCCGAATCCAACAATTACCGATTTCAAGGACTTGATTACCATTACGACCAAGAATAACTATATCTGTTGGCTGGAAGACAATCTGCGCTTTGAAGAAGCTTTGGAAGAGACAGAAAAGGTGATGGAGCATGAGGCAGAGATTCCTCAACTCATTCGATTTGAACTTGGCTGCGACTGGCTGTTGCTTGAATTGGCCCTTCATAACCGTCCTCTTCAGATTGAACGCATCAATACCAAGCAACTATGGGCTTATCTGCAGAGTGCCGGCAAATATTCTGCACAAAAGCAGGCTACCTTCTTCGCCTGGCAGCTGATTCACGAAAATAATCCTGCTGATGCAGACAAGATTTTAAATGATATGAAAGCGAACCAAGACAACTACGCCTTCATAGGTGAAGCTCGTACGGCCATCGCATTAATGGAACACATAAAGGAACTATACAATGGAACAGGAAATGACATTGAATCAGCACAATAAGGCTGAATACCCACCCATGCACACGACAGAGCATATCATCAACCGAACGATGATTAACCTCTTCGGATGTGGTCGTTCGGTGGAGGCGCATATCGAGCGAAAGAAAAGTAAGCTGGATTATAAGCTGGTGGCTTGCCCCACTCCAGAGCAAGTGCAACTGCTTGAAGATACAGTTAATGAGGTGATACATCGCAACCTACCTGTCACCACTGAATTCATTACCCAAGCAGAAGCCCAAGGCCGTTTTGATATGGAACGCCTGCCAGACGACGCATCTGAAACGGTACGCATCGTAAAGGTTGGCGACTACGACGAATGTCTCTGCATAGGCCAGCATGTGAGCAATACCGGTGAGATTGGCACATTCAAGCTGTTAAGCCACGACTGGAATGAAGACACACATATCTGGCGCATCAGATTTAAATTAATTGCCAATTGATAATTGACAATTGACTTTTTTTACTAACTTTACGGCAAAGTATAACCTTTAATTATTTCATACCATGGGAAAATACATTCCAAAACCTATCGACCTGAGCGATGTAAGCATCAGTGAAGATTTAAGAGAACTGCGTGAAGCGATTGCAGAAAACACACATGAAGTATGGGCTGAAAACCGTATGCGCGAAGGCTGGACTTATGGTCCGAAACGCGACGATGTGAAGAAAGAGACGCCTGACATGGTGCCTTACAATGAACTATCGGAAAAAGAAAAGGAATACGACCGCGCAACCGCATGGCGTACCATCAAACTGCTTAAGAAGTTAGGATATGACATCGTTAAGAGCGAAGAAACCCCTCTGTACAAAGAGTTGATTTCACGAGTTCGTGACCTGGAGCATGCCAACCACTGTAGCCAGTGCGGAGGCGTAATCTTCAAGCACCAGGTTTTCTGCGAACATTGTGGCAAAAAGCTTGACAAGGAAGACTTTACCGCATAAGCTTTATCCAGGAGAAGCAATATGTTTACGTTGCCAGCAGCTGCCATCAACGTATTCATCACCTATTTCTTCCTGACACTGCCTCTTAGGCTGATTATCTATTATGCTAAAAGCTATAAGGTGGTCATCACGTCCAGGAGGATAGCTGACTGGATATTGTTGTTTCTGACGGTGGGAGCCACCGTCAGTACGGCAACTGCGTTCTTATTCCAGCCTTTAGAACCTGGCGAAAGTGTCTTCTTCAAATACATCCTGCCTGCTTCTGGTGCTTTCATCATGACAGTGCCATATTTTCATATCCTCTCATGGCTTGTAGGCAGGAAACCTTTTTATACGAAAAAACATCTTCAATATCTTGACTATTTCACAGTTTACCTTCGCAGTTTTAACGATGACCGTAAGAACAGCAGGCTGAAGCGAAAAATGACAAAGGCGATGAGCGACTGGTTTCCCGTATATGCCATCGGCAATCCTGACGAATTCATGCCTCCTCCCGGTGCCAAGCGCATTTACGTGGATGACGACTGGCAGGAGATAGTATTGGAGATGATACAACGTTCCAAGCTCATCCTCCATCGCGTCAGCACTTCTGAGAATTACCTCTGGGAGTTCGAGCAATGCTTCAAACGTTATTTCATGCAGAAATCTGTATTCTGGGTAGATAATATAGACGAATACAGGCAGTTTAAAAGAATCATAAAGCATCGTTACGGGTTAGAGTTTCCACAACTGGAAGACAGGAAATGTCATGTGGTATTCTATTATGAGCTCGACTGGTCATTTCGTATCATCTACTTGGCAGAGAAAGAGGACTATCAGCGTTTCCGTTGGCTTTTTGAACAAAGTCATAAAACTTTATTTGAGTCAAATAAAACCTATCTTTACGCCCGCAAGAACAAAATGGCCCAAATGATAAGGATTAGCAAAGATCCCAACATACCTGAAGGAGTTCAGAAATGGAGCTGGACAGCCTTCTGGTTACCTGAGTTCTACATCATCTGCCAGCAAGTGAAATACAGGGTAATAGCCTACTTCATCATTATTGGCACCATAGCGAACTTAACCATGTCATCTCCTTCTATCGAATCAGCATACCGTATTGTTTTATTCAGAGCAGTAATAATGGTATTATTGGGTTATAACGGACGGAAACTGGTGTGGTTGTCTCATCACTGGGAGAGCTTCCGTTATTTTGAAAGGCAAGAACACTTGGGAAACATTGTAGTCCAGCTGTTGGGTATCTTGTATATCATCTTCTGGATTGCAGCAGCAATCATCATGCAGTTTTTTGATTTTACCAAAATTAATTCGTAACTTCGCACCCCAATAATAAATCATTAAGACGTGGCAAGAAAGAAAAAAGAGCTCCCCTTGCTGGAGCAGATAACGATAACTGACGTGGCAGCTGAGGGGAAGGCCATTGCCAGGGTGAACGACCTGGTGGTATTCGTACCTCATGTGGTGCCTGGCGATGTGGTGGACCTGCAGGTGCGTCGCAAGAAGCATCATTATGCGGAAGCTGAAGCCGTGAAATTTCATAAATACTCTGACATAAGGGCCATACCATTCTGCCAGCATTATGGCATTTGTGGTGGTTGCGTGTGGCAGATACTTCCTTATCAAGAGCAGCTGAAGTACAAGCAGAAGCAGGTGGTAGATAACCTGACACGCATCGGCAAGGTGGAACTCCCTGAAATCAGCCCGATCATCGGCTCAGACAAGACTCAGGAATATCGCAACAAACTGGAGTTCACCTTCAGTAACAAACGATGGCTGACAAGGGAAGAAGTGTCACAGGCAGTGGAATATGAGCGTAACGTGGTGGGATTCCATATCACCGGGGCTTTCGATAAGGTACTGCCAATCGAGAAATGCTGGCTGCAGATTGACATATCCAACCAGATTCGCAACGCCATCCGTGACTATGCTTTGGAGAATAACTACTCATTCTCAGATTTGCGATCTCACGAGGGCATGATGCGCAACCTGATTGTGCGTACATCCTCTACTGGCGAACTGATGTTGATTATAGTGGCTCGTATTGAGAATGACGCTGAGATGGAGAAATTCATGAAGCTACTTCAATTCGTGGCTGATAAGTTCCCTGAAATCACCTCCCTGCAATATGTCATCAACAATAAGGTGAACGATTCCATAGGTGACTTGGAAACTTATACTTTCAAAGGGCGTGACCATATCTTTGAGGTAATGGAAGGCCTGAAATTCAAGATTGGCCCGAAGAGTTTCTATCAGACTAACTCAGAACAGGCGTACCGACTATATAAGGTAGCTCGTGATTTTGCCGATCTCTCTGGTAACGAACTGGTGTATGACCTTTATACCGGTACGGGTACTATTGCTAACTTTGTATCAAGGCAGGCACGCCAAGTGATAGGCATAGAGTATGTACCGGAAGCAATTGAGGATGCGAAGGTAAACTCACAGATCAATGGAATCAGCAACACATTGTTTTATGCTGGAGATATGAAGGACATCCTGACAGAAGAGTTCATCCGCGAGCATGGCAGACCCGACGTCATCATCACCGACCCTCCGCGTGCCGGTATGCACCCTGATGTTGTGAATGTGATACTGAAAGCAGAGCCGAAACGCATTGTATATGTGAGCTGCAACCCTGCTACCCAGGCACGTGACCTGCAGTTGCTGGATGTCAAGTATAAGGTGATGGCTGTTCAGCCAGTAGATATGTTCCCACAGACTCACCATGTGGAAAATGTCGTAAAGTTAGAACTTAAGAGTTAAGAGATATGGAAAAGAAAGGAAAAACAGTCAACAGTCAACGATCAATGGCGAGAGCCCGTAATCAATATACCGATTACGTGGTGCGTGAGCCCATGGAACTGATGCAGTTTTTAGCGGCACGAATGCCTCAGGCGAGTCGCACGAAGCTGAAATCATTGCTTAGCAAGCGCATCGTATATGTGGATCAGAAGATTACCACCCAATACAACTATCCGTTGAAACCTGGTATGAAGGTACAGATCAGCCGCGAAAAAGCAGGACATGAGTTCCGCAACCGCCTCTTGAAGATTGTCTATGAAGACGCATATCTCATTGTGGTGGAGAAAGAACCTGGTTTATTGTCCGTCAAGACTGAACGTGAGAAAGAGCGCACGGCAGCTACCATCCTGACGGAATACCTGAAACGCAGCAACAAACGCAGTCAGGTATATATCGTTCATCGCTTGGACCGTGACACTTCCGGGCTGATGATGTTCGCCAAAGATGAAAAGACGCAGCAGACCTTGCGTGACAACTGGCACCAGATAGTGACCGACCGCCGGTATGTAGCCATCGTACACGGTGATATGGAGCAAGATTACGGAACGGTCCGTTCCTGGCTGACAGACAGGAAACTATACGTGGCATCCAGTCCTGTAGATGATGGTGGGCAAGTAGCCATCACTCATTACGAAACCATCAAACGTGCCAATGGTTATTCACTCATGGAGCTTCGCCTGGAGACTGGCAGAAAGAACCAGATTCGTGTACACATGGCTGACTTAGGACATCCCGTTGTAGGAGACGGGCGTTATGGCAGAGAAGATGACGAAAACCCTCTGCATCGTTTGGGTCTCCATGCTTTCAAGCTTTGCTTTACCCACCCTGTAACAGGAGAGGAGATGAAGTTCGAGACTCCCTACCCCCCTGCATTCAAGAGGCTGATGCAGCGTCCTGTTTCTCCTTCTCCTTCTGTTCCTTCCGATGATTAAGCTCATCCATATAGCCTGCCGTCATGATACCTGACGGCAGGGCTATGATAGCTATGCCCACGATAGCAGAGATGATACTGATGATTCGTCCTGTTTGGGAGACAGGATAAAAATCACCATATCCCACGGTAGTCAGTGTACAGGCTGACCAATAGAACGCCTCAAAGAAATTCTCAAACACATACTCCCCAGTCTCAGGGTTTACTTCCAGTTCGGCATTATACATGATGAGAGCTGTGACAAACACATAGAACACAGCCAACGAAAGCACCGTGCAGAGAATTTTACTCTGGCGACGTACCACAGCCAGAATAATCTCCAATGGTTCGAAGTAACGAATGACTTTCACCACTCGCAGAATCCTAAGCAGACGGGACACCCTCGCCACTTTGAACGCTGACCCTAACACATTGAAAGTAGGCAGGATAGAGAATAAGTCAACGATTGCCATCGGCGTAAACGGATATATCGCGAAAGCTACCCAGGGTTTACGTTTAGAACGAAGGTCTGCCGTCATCCACCTGAAGATATAGTCAATGATAAAACAGATACCTGAAATCCAATCCATCAATAAGAATGTGGCATTCGTCTCTCTAAACATCAGAGGGAATATACCCACGGCTATCATCAGCAGCATCAGCCAGTCATAGATACGGGAATAGAGATGATTACTCTTAGTCCCTATCATATCATTAATTCTTTCTCTAATTGTCATAAGTGATTCCGTTTTCCGCTGCAAATATAGTAATTTATAACCTTAATATTTTTAATTCTTCAGATTATTGTTTATATTTGCCACATATAAATTACAAAAAGAAGTACATGAAAGTTGAAGAAAGAAATTCATACATCATAAATCATTCTCTGCGAGTCTATCTCGTAGCAGCTGTTTTGAGCTCCATTGTCAACCAGCTCAACGACACCATTGATGGTATCATCGTAAGTAACGCAGTAGGAGCAGATGCCATATCGGCTGTCACGCTGGCTTACCCCATATCGTGGATTGTCACACTTGTCGGTTCTTTCATTACTTCTGGCGCCGTCTTGCTCATGGCACCGGCATTCGGCAGTCAGCAATATGGGAAGGTCAATAACATCTTTACCGTCAGCCTGGTCAGTATATTCTTAATCAATGGTCTTCTGGCACTTTTATTGGGTACGCTGGCCGAACCTATCGCCCATCTGCTTACCGACGAGGATCGCTTGCTTCCTTTATTGATTGACTACCTGCCATTTGCCTTTATCGCAGACGTGTTGATGATTGTACTCTTCTGCTTAACCCAGTTCGTGGAAATCAGCGGTAAGCCTCGCTTGGTGACGATGTGCCTTCTGTCTATTTCCGCAGCAAACATCTTGCTCGACCTGCTGCTTGTGGTTGTCCTTGACGGAGGAATGAAAGGAGCTGCCATTGCCACTGCCTTAAGTGCCTTGGCAGGCTTGCTTACCCTTGTTCCTTATTTGAAAAAACGTCCCCAGCCTTTCCAGTTCCACCTTCTTCAAGCCAGCAAGTCGGCTAATGTACTGGGGAAATGCATGATCCGCGGATTGCCCGATGTGGTTGGGAACATTGCGATGATTGTCTTGTTCTTGGGCATGAATACCATTGTCTTAAACACCCAGGGTGCCGATGGCATGTTCATCCTCAGTGTGTGCCTGCAGACCCTCTCTCTGAGTTTCCTCATTACCGGTGGCGCCGGCAGCGCTATCAGTGGAATAGGTGGTGTGTTATGTGGTGAGCAAGACTGGGCAGGCTTGAACCGTCTGCTCGACAGCATCAGCAGAATCATGGTGGGAGGAACAGTCATATCCACCATTGTGTTATTCCTGTTTCCTTCAATAATGGCCCGTGTCTTTGGAGCCGATGAAGCCCTGCTTGCCGTGTCTGAGCAACCTTTGAGGATGTTTAGCCTGATATTGATTCCTGTGGTTGTGGTATCTCTTCTCAGTGAGATTTACGTGGTCATTGATAAGGGCTTTTTGTCATCCGCCGTCCAGGTAGGCATGATTCTGTTCATCCTGTTGCCAGCCTTGGCAGTATCCTATGTGAACCCTTCCTACCTCTGGGAATCCCTCCCTATCGGTATGTGGCTGCTCATGATTTGCTGCATTGGCATCTCCTATTATTTGTCTCGGAAGGAATTGACCCATTGGCTATATCTGACCCCACTCATTGGATGCGTCGATTCCCATGCCGTAAGCGTAAAATATGATTTCAATGACGTTCAGCAGAAACTGAAAGACCTCCTTTTCTACATTAGTATCTTCGACTTGGATGAGGAACGGATGAAGTCTGTTGAACACAGTCTGGAGGAGGTGATGATTAACCAATATGAAATGGGAGTCAAAGAACAGAAAGAGGGTACGTTTGATGTAAATGTGATTGATGAGCCCGAGCGATTCACTATCATCGTGAAGGATGTTGGCAGAGCTTATAACCCGTTGGTTAGTTACAAGCCGGGAGATATAGAAGATATAGACGAAGACCGTTTGTCAATCATGATGATACAGGGCATTTGTGACGAAGTGAACTATAAATACCTCAACGGAATCAACTGCTTGTATCTTAATATAAAGAAATAGGTAAAGAAAAATGATACAGAAAACGAAACTGGTAAATAATGCCATTAGGTCGTATGTCACGACTGCGACCCTGGCTACAGCCGTATGCCTGTTTGGCTTGATTGCAGCATGTTGGCTATCAGGATACATTACACCAAGACAGAGTATGGCTTACAGCCTGGTATCAGTGGGTGCATTGGTGTCAATTGCCGCTACCCTGCTCATCAGCTCTTCCGGGCACATGTTATCCTTACAAAGAAACGCCAAAGGTATGAGGATTCTTTTCATACGTTGCTTGCAGGCAGTGTCACTCACATTGGCATTGCTTATCTTGATTTCATTAGCGCTCCATGTTTCTATTGCCGTCTCACTGCTGCTAATTCCATGTCTCGTTTTGTTGCCATTAATCGCCCAGTGGCTGTTGGTTCATCGCCATCATTCCAACACGGGCTTGCTTCAGCTATACCCACAAGTTAAACCATACCAGCACAAGCTGGATATCTTGATACCAGCCAACCAGCAAGAAGTGAACAACTCTCTTTCAGAGGTACATCAATTTGTGAAGTTAATGGAATTGGGGACGGCAAACCTGGCCTACAACATTGAACTTTGCACTGAAAGCCTTCTGGAAATCATAGCCTCAAGAGCTGGCAAGGAAAGCGAGGCAAACTCAATTGAATTGCATATCTCACATGCAGGAGAAAAGATTAGGGTCATACTGATAGATGATGGCAAGCATTTCAACCCGACAGCAGCTGACAATGACGAGTTGAAGCTGGAGACGCTGCTTGTTAAATCATTATGCCCTCTTATAGATTATAAGAGAATGTATAGGCAGAATGTGACCACTCTGACCTGGCATACCGATGATTCGAAAAACCAGTATCACAAACAGGAGGGTATCTCCATGGAGAAGCTCATGTCAATGCAGTCAGACACGGAGAAGAACGAAGCTATTCTCAGTCTGAAAGGCATCCACAAGACTTATCAGGGAGCTTCTCCGCTACATGTGCTCAAAGGCGTGGATTTGGATATACATGAGGGAGAGTTAGTGAGCATCATGGGTGCCTCCGGTTCAGGAAAGTCAACACTGCTGAATGTCATTGGCATCCTTGACGACTACGATGAGGGGGAATACCATCTTGGCGGACACCTCATCAAGAACCTTTCAGAGGATGAGCAAGCTACTTTGCGCAATGATATGATTGGCTTCATTTTCCAGAGCTTTAACCTCATCAACTTCAAGAATGCGCTCGATAATGTGGCATTGCCTCTCACCTACAGAGGAGTAGATCGTGAGACGAGAAACAAGCTGGCGATGGAATATCTGGAAAAAGTAGGCTTGGGTGCTCATTGGAACCATAAGCCCATGGAAATGTCTGGAGGCCAGCGACAACGTGTGGCCATCGCACGTGCCCTGATACAGCACCCGAAGATTATCCTGGCTGATGAGCCTACAGGTGCGCTTGATTCAAAGACAACACAGGAAGTGATGAACATGTTGCGTGAAGTAAACCGCAAGGAAGGGCAAACGGTTATCATAGTTACGCATGAGCAGGAGATAGCCGACCAGACAGACCGTCGCATCTTCCTGAAGGACGGAACGATATTTAGGGATGAAAGGGGGCCGGTAGTATGAGAGATTTTTTTACAGAGGTCTTCATCGCCATGAAAAGCAACCGGACGCGCATAGCGCTTACAGGATTCTCCATAGGATGGGGTATCTTTATCCTCATCGTACTCATCGGATCGGGAAACGGGTTGGTAAATGGCATAACTTCAGATTTCGAACTGATGGGCAACAATGTGGTTGGACTGACTCCTGGAGAAACCTCTATCAGTTTTCAGGGACAACAGAAAGGACAGCCTGTCAGACTTTATGAGGAAGACGGCTATTACCTGCAGTCACTTTGGGGTGACACCATCCCTGCAGTGGTTCCTGTCATTAATGAGTCGCTGGTGATACATCAGGGGGCATATACCAGCAAAATCACTACTAAAGGAACCACCCCTGGCTATGACGTGGCTACCAACACACGAATCATAGAAGGCCGTGACATCAACAGCAGAGATATACAGGAAAAGCGAAAAGTATGCATTATCCCGATTATTATCAAAAAGCTCTTGTTCCAGAATGTCAGTGGCTCTGTCATAGGACGGCATGTTCAGCTTAATGATATCGATTTCGAGGTTATAGGCGTGTCAGACACCAAAGTGGCTACAGAAATCAACAATTCCATTATATGCCCTTTGTCAACCATGACAGCTATATTCCGTCCTGAAAGGCATTTGGACGAACTTCACCTGAAAGTGGATCACCTGACAACCATAGAACTGAACGAAGCTTTCAACACCCGGCTTTTACAGACATTAGGTGGCATGAAGTCTTTTGCCCCCACAGATGTCAAGGCGGTCACTATAGGCAATTATTACGAAGACCCAATTTGGATAAATAACATTCTGACAGGAATCAGTTTCTTTGTAATCATTATAGGACTGGCCACGCTGGTTTCAGGTGTGGTAGGCATCTCTAACATCATGCTGATTACCGTTAAGGAACGGACCAGAGAATTGGGAGTGAGGCGTGCGATGGGAGCCTCCAGGATACAGATTATTTCACTCGTACTGGTGGAGTCTGTCATCATCACTGTTATCTTCGGCTATATAGGCATGTTCTTGGGCATCGGACTCACGCAGCTGGCATCGTGGTTTTTGGGAGAGTTGGGAAGCAACGGCGTGTTTGAGCATCCTACTGTTGATTTCTCTATAGTCATGGGCATCAACGCCATCATGCTGGTGGCAGGATTGGTGGCCGGTTATGCGCCTGCCAGACGGGCGGTTGACATAAAGTTGGTAGAAGCATTGAATGCAAGATAAAGAAGAGCTATGTTTAATTCTGATTATTGGAGTGAGATTTGGCAGACTATCATGGAGCAGCGCACCAGGAGCCTGATGACGGCTTTCGGTGTGTTCTGGGGTATTTTCATCCTGACGGTCATGATAGGTGCAGGCATGGGGCTTAACAATGGCGTCGTCAACAGCGTGACGAATGTACCTGCCAACCTCCTGTTCATGGCACCCGACCAGACATCCCTGCCGTATAAGGGCATGGAAAGCGGCAGAAAATGGTATTTAAAAACAGGCTTTGAGGAAAAGATAAAGCAAGAGTTGCAGGGGGATGTGGATTATATATCGTCTGTCAGCTTAGCCGGTTTGCAAGAGGTGAAGCACGGAGAGAAGGTTTTTCTCTATGATGTAGTTGGCTTGTCGCCCGAATATCATTCTGCCAGCCCGATGAAAATCTTAAAAGGCAGGTTTATCAACGAGATAGACATGCGTGAGCAACGCATGGTGTGTCTTTTGGGGCAAAACGTAGCGACTGCATTATTCGATAATTATGACCAGGCGTTAGGCAACACGGTGGAAGTGAATGGAATGATGCTGGAAGTAGTGGGCATTGTCAGGAAATCAAATAACTCGATATATGCGGGGTTCGATCTTTCCGCAAGTGTACTGATGCCGCTTCCCACAGAACTGGCGACATACGGGAAACAGGGCGATTTAGATTTGTGTATGGTGGCCTTCCACCAAAGAAAGCCTATCCAGCAACTTGCCTCGAAAGCTGTGGCACTGGTTAAGGAGGAATATTCAATTCATCCCGATGACACCATGGCTTTGTATTCATATACAACTGAAGAAATGATCAATCAATACGGTGGCTTGTTCTCGGGAATAAATATCCTGATATGGATTGTAGGGTTGGGTACACTGCTGGCAGGATTGATAGGTATCTCCAACATCATGCTCATCAGTGTGAAGGAGCGCAAGTTGGAAATTGGTGTCCGCCGGGCATTGGGGGCTTTGCCATCCACCATTCTCCGGCAAATCATGACGGAAAGCTTAGTGCTGACATCCATTTCGGGATTTACCGGACTTTGCTTAGGAGTCATTCTATTACAAATAGTGAACAATATGATAGGTAATGTGGAGAACGACACTTTCTATCATCCGTACATGCCGTTCTGGGCAGCGGTAATCTCATTGCTCATCTTGATTGCAGGTGGGCTTTTCGCCGGGTGGCTTCCTGCACGGAATGCTTTGAAGATTAAGGCAATCGATGCACTTAGAGAAGAATAATGCCAATTTAAGATATAAAACTAAAGAATTATAAATATGAAGAAGGTTTTGAAAACAACGGGATGGGTACTGGTAGCTTTTTTTGTGCTATACACATTCTACTTCCTCTGGGAGCAATCGCAACCGGAGCCAGTGGTGTATGAACTGGTTTCTCCCCAGCAACGTGACATTGTGAAGAAGGCGACAGCCACTGGCACTTTAGAAGCGCGCGACCAAGTGGAGCTGAAACCGCTGGCAACAGGTGTAGTGGGCAGGCTTTTGGTAAAAGCAGGTGATTATGTAAAAGTGGGTGACCTGGTGGCCACCATCCGCATCATCCCTGACATGGCGCAGCTCAATGAAGCGCTTAATCAGGTGGAAGCGGCACGTATCATACTCGGGGAGGAGGAACGTGAGTTCAACCGCCTGAAGTCACTCTTCGAAAAAGGCGTAGTGAGCCGTGAGGAATATGAGCAGAAAGAAGCCAGACTGGCTTCAGCTCAAGAATCCCTTAAAGGGGCAGAGTCGCAAGTGGAGGTAATCAAACGCGGGCAGTCGGCCCGTTCGGGTAGTGTCAGCACCACCGACCTGCGTTCCACGATTTCCGGATTGGTGCTCAGTGTGCCTGTAAAGGAAGGTACATCCGTCTCTGGCACCAGTGCTTATACAGAGGGAACCACTGTTGCCAAGGTAGCTGATATGAGCGACATCATATTCCGAGGCTACATTGACGAGACCCAGGTTAACCTGCTCCATGAGGGTATGGATATGCAGCTTACGTTAGGTTCGATCAAAGAAGTGTCACTACCTGCCAAACTCGAATATATATCACCGGAAGGTGAGTTAAGAAACGGAGCGAAGATGTTTAAACTGGAAGGAACCGTTCATGTACCGGCTGATGTCACCATCCGCTCTGGCTATAGTGCCTCCGCATCCATTTTGTTAGACAAGGTCTCCAATTCTTTCTCATGTGACGAAACATGCATAGAGTTCGATGGAGATGACGCTTACGTGTATGTACTCGTTTCTGACCCTGACGATGAGGAACATCAACAGTTTGAACGCAGGTCAGTCAACGTTGGCCTCTCCGACGGTTACTACATAGAGCTGAAAGATGGGGTTAAGGCCGGTGAGCTGCTACGTGGAAACCTGAAATAATCCGTAAAAGACCAGAAGTATGATGACATTGAAGAGTTTTAGGGGAGATGTGAAACGTATCTCAGTGGTAATCCCCATGCTATTGGCAGCCTTTACCGCAAATGCCCAGCAGCCTTGGACACTTGACGATTGTCTCCAATATGCCCGTGAGAACAATATTGACCTCCAGAAGAGAGAGATAGAGGTGGAGTTGAGCAAAAACAGTCTTAACACTGCCAAAAACGACTGGCTGCCTACAATCGAGTTCACGGCAGCACAGCAATTCAGTTTTGGCAATGCTTCAGCTTCAACGGGTGTCATGGCCACAGAGCCTTTTGATGCCAACCTGTCATATACCAGTGGCTCCCTGAATGTCGAGATGCCTCTGTTTGATGGTTTTCTGCGTAAAAACCGCCAGCGTTCAGCCGACTGGTCTGTAAAGGAGGCTGTAGCTTCGTTAGACCATGCGCACAAGAATCTAACCATACAAGTGGCCACTTATTACCTACAGGTGTTGTATGAACAAGGTATGGCTGAGGTGGCTGAAGCGCAGGTGGAGGCCAGTCGCCGCCTGTGCGAAAAGACCCATGCGTTGGTGGAAGACGGCAAAAGTCCGAAAAGTGACCTGGCTGACGCTGAGGCTCAATTAGCTACAGATGAGTATAACCTGACAGCCTGCAGAGGCAAGGCCAATATCGCCCTACTCTCTTTATCACAATTGCTCAACCTACCCAGCAAGGATGGCTTCTCAATCGCCGACATAGATGATGAGAGGGCACTTGGCCAGGAACTGCTGAACCCTATTGACCTTTATACTGATGCTTCTGAGACACATCCAGCTGTAGTTGCTGCACAAGCAGCCGTGGAGCGGAGTAAATTTGACATTGAGACAGCCCGTGCGGGCTATTACCCTCGCATTGACTTCCGTGCGTCGCTCAACACATACTATTTCAAGCCTTTCAAAGGTCCTGGTGAAGGTCCGTTCTTCAGCAGACTTAACAAGAACAAGAGTGAGCTGTTAGGCATTCATCTCACAATGCCCATCTTTAACCGTTTCTCAACGCGCAACGAGATTCGCCGCGCCAAGATGCAGCTTACCCAAAGCCAGTTACAATTGAGCGATACACAGCAGAGACTGCGCAAGGAGATTGACCAGGCCTTCTATAATGCCCTTGATGCAAAAGACAGGTACCTGTCAGCGCAGAAGTCTCAGGATGCCTGCGAAATAGCGTACAGCTATGAGTCTGACAAATATGAGGCAGGCCGCAGCACCATATACGACCTTACCCAAGCCACCCAACGACTTCGTGAGGCCAGAGAGAATGCCGTGCAAGCCAAATATGAGTTCATCATCAGGCAGAAGATCTTAGACGTTTATGCGCAATAGGTTTTTTTAGCAGGTAATGGGCAAAAAAGCCATCCCCCCAAAAAGAGATGAAGACATATCCGCTATCACAGTCGCAGATGGGCATCTTCGTGGAGATGATGCAGCATCCGCAGATGACACAATACAACTTAGGGTACATGACTTCTTTACCCAAAAGTATTGACCTTGACCGCCTGGAACAGGCATTCAGGACTATCTATGCCACCTGCCCGGCATTCCGTATCCGCTTCCTGACAGTGGGAGATGAACCTCGGCAAACGATTGACGATACAAGGGAACTGCCAATTTTCAGGCGCACGTTGTCGGAATCTGAATGTGAG
>JAFUVZ010000031.1 GCA_017471185.1 Bacteroidaceae bacterium | reverse complement strand
TCTTGCACCATCTGTCGCAGGCATTTCCATCACCCGTTCGAGCGTCATCCACCAGGTATCGCGATATCTCCTATGGGGGTATAACAGATACTGCGATACCTCGTAGGAGCCATCGGAATGACCGATAGGAGCTATCTCCCTGCCTCATAGGGATAATCTGTGTCACATATAGCAGCTATTTCTTCGAACTCACGTTAAAATAGTTGTTAATGACACAAACTTTTAGTATCTTTACACAATAAAACAAAAAAATATGTACACCATAGAAGTAACATATCATACGGGAGGGAAGCGCAAGATATACGGAAGGAGCTATATTCCAGAACTTGATGGGAAAATGCCCCTCATTCTTTGTGCTCACAGATATGGAGAAACGGCTGATATCTGGGAGCCATACGCCATCAGGCTGGTTGAAACCGGGTATATGGTACACGCCATTGATTTAGGAGGAGCCTGTGCCGCAAGCAGAAGCGAGGGCGAAACCTGGGAAATGACTGTCTCAACTGAGGTTGAAGACTTGCTCTGCGCTTTAGATAGCTTGTTGAAAGACTCCAGAATTGACACAAATCGTATCTATTTGATGGGTGCCAGCCAGGGAGGCGTAGTTTCAGCTTTGGCAGCCGCACAAAGGACTAAAAATATAGCAGGATTGATACTGTTATTCCCAGCTTTCGTGATACCCTATATGGTGCGTAGCTTCTTCAGCCGGATAGAAGATATTCCTGAAAGGTATGATTTGTGGGATGTCACGCTTGGCAAAAACTATTTCTTAGAAGCTTATAATGCCGATTATTACAAACAAATTGGAGCATACACAGGAAAGGTATTGCTCTTACATGGCAACAAAGACCAAGCTGTGCCTCATGGATTCTCCAAACGTGCGTTGAAGTATTATCCGGAGGCACAGCTTCATATCATTGAGGATGCCGACCATGGTTTTGAGGGCGAGCAATTCGAGGAAGCAATAACTGCCATCCACACCTTCCTAAAAACGACTCGTAATCCGTAGCTTGTTACTACAATTACTTCGGCAGGTTGAAGGCGATACTCATCTCCTTCATCTGCTCATCAGTCATACCCTCCGGCTCAAAGCCCATATTCTTGGCAGCGATATAGATGAGGGCAGACTTATTAAGTACATCCACCTGGTCGAAGGCACTCATGATGTCAGTATCTACGGCAAACACTCCGTGTTTTTCCCACATCACCACATCATAGTCGGCCAGCTCAGCCAAAGTAGCGTCAGCCAATTCGATGGAACTTGGCAACTTGTAAGGGATGATGCCCAAGCCACGAGGACAAAACGCCTTGGTCTCTGGTATCATGCTCCACAGCATTCGGGTAGCGGCATCTTTCTCCAGCCATTTCTTGCTATGGGTAAGCGCCACCAGTTCAATAGGGTGAGTGTGCAGACTTGCCTTGTAGGGTGAACCAGAACCAATAAGCCAATTGTGTACACTCAGATGAGAAGGTAACTCACTGGTTGGCTGGACAGGATTGTCAGCGATAATCACATAGGAGGCACAATCATCCAGGATGCGGATAATAGAGCCATTGTCCATAGGCCAACGAGCCAAATCACGCATACGTTTGCCCGTCCCCTTACAATAGAAATAGCACCCTTTAAGATGAGGCAATGTGGTTCCTATCTGTTTTACTTCACTAATGGCAGGCATCACCTTAATCTCATCATCCACATATTCTGTTATATTGACGGTAATATTGCCTCCGTTACGCTCAGCCCAACCTTTTTGCCAGAGATAACCTGCTACCTCTGCCACTTTATTTACCTCAGCAGCTAACTGTGGGCGATTATCTAAAATAGAACTCTTCATTTCAATTCTTAATTATCAATTATCCCTTTTATATTATTTCAAAAGTTCAGGCACGAAGGTTGATACAATCAGCACAACGATACCAATCAACAGTACCACGATGGTCTTCTGAGAAACGCCTTTCCATTCCTTGAGAATGATACCCCAGACATTGCTGAAAACAACGTTTAACGCCATCAAGATGCAGAAAGCGAAGGTTGTCAGCGTAGGACTTTCAGTGAGAAAACCTTTTCCTAAGCTAAGTCCGAAGAACTGGCTATACCACAACAAACCTGCCAAGGCGCAGAACAACAAGTTGTTACCCCAAATAGCCGTCTTGCTATAATCGCCCCACGTCTTGTTCTTGCTGTTCTGATAAAAGCAATAGATCGCATTGGTAACAAAACCACCGAGTGTAACCAACAAGGTAGCAGGCAAGGTGCTGAACATCGGATTGGTCATTTCACCAAAGTTGATGTCCTTACCAAACTCCAAGCCTACGTTGAAGCAGCCACTCATGAAGCCAGCCAAAAGGGCAATCACAATACCTTTGGGGAAGTTAAAGTCCTTCACGGCAGCCTTCTTCTCTTCCTCACTAAGACTTTGAGCTTTCATGTGACCAGCTATACCGATGATGGCGATACCGATCAAAGTAACCACCACTCCGATAATCACTGCAGCTGTCAGGCTCTCCAAAGGTTTCTGCTCTGGGAAGTAGATATTCAGGAGCACAGGTCCCATGATGGTACCCAAACCAGCACAAGTACCCAAGGCGATGCTCTGACCTAAAGCCACTCCTAAGTAACGCATAGAGAGACCAAAAGTCAGACCTCCTACGCCCCACAGTACACCAAAGAAGACGGTCATCCAGAGATTGAATGAGGGAGCCGAGGCGAACATCTCATAGAACTGACGACCTTCAGGCACTGCCAGCAAAGCTCCCAAGACTGGGAAAACCAGCCATGCAAATACACCTTGCACGATCCAATAGCTTTCCCAACTCCAGTCCTTTATCTTATTGATAGGCACGTAGCAACTACTCTGGCAGAACGCGCCTATCGCTATAATCAGCAATCCAATGATTATTTCCATATTATCTGCAAACTACATCCACATCAATGTTGAAGATCTTTGCCACCTTGAGGATGGTGTCGATATGATGACCCACAGCAGCAGCCATGTGGTGGGTAGGACCAGCCTCGCTCCACTTATTGACAAACTCGCGACAGCTCAATGAGAACTTGGTGCGCATATTGGTATCGCCAAACATGAAGATAGGACCTTCTTCATTAACGCCCTCAGCCACCACGAACTTGAACTTGCCGTTAGCATCTTGCGTGATGGCCAAATAGGTAACAGGACCTGTAGGAGGGTAGAACTGAGTCAAATAGCCGCCTCCAGTTTTACCATGGAATACAGGTACAATCTTCATTGTTGGCTTGTGCGCCTGAGAAATGTCGAAGTCGCCAGAGCCTGAATGACCGATGATGCAGATATCCTTCGGGAAGTCGATAGAATACATTTCAGCCAACGTGCCAGTGCCAGAGATAGTCTTCAAGATAGACATAGCCATAGCGACCTTCATATCGCCCTCAACGGCACAAGCTGTATGTTGCTTGATCAGCATAGAGAATGCAGGAATCAGCATAGAGTCGAGTTTACCTGCCACACCCTGAGCAAAACCTGCATAATGGGAGGCAATCATGCCTAACTTCTCATCTTTCACCCACTGCTCGAAAGCTACCACATACTTTGCCATATCCCAGACCTTCTCGATAGTGCCTCCGCCCTCAATCTCAAATGTATCAAGGATATCTTGCGCCTTAGCCTTGATAGCAGCTTCATCTGTGATATTATCAGCAATCGCCCACATCTGCTCCCAATCGAACTGCTTGGTATAAACAAACATGCGATGATAGAGGTTGGTCTCATCAATGTAAAGGTCCATCATGCCTGGATAAGGACGACCTATCTGTGCGATATTGGTATCACGGAAACGACGACGCACCTGAGCAGCACGGCACCAGTCTTCTATCTCTGCCTGAACGCCTGGATCACCACCCTCTACCACACCAGTGATAACTGCGGAGCGCTTACCTGCACGGTTCAAGTCAGCCACCATTTCACCAATGGCGCCACAAGCATACAACTCTCCCAACCAAGTAGGGATATCTGTCTTGGCATAATCTGGTGCCAACTTCTTTTGTACGTTCACTATTACGACAGGAACATCGAGGTCGCGAACAGCTGGAAGCATATTATAAGAGGTGCAATAGGTGAGCATCTGCAGAATCACGAGATCTACATCAGCTGCCCGGAATTTATCGCCAGCCGCCATAGACTGCTCTTTGGTAGTTACCATACCACCGTCGATAATCTCGATGGTATCAGGTAATGTCTTCTTAAACGCTGCATACTGAGCCTCGAACTCAGGAACGAGCTGCGGGAATTGTGGCAGATATGCCTGTAAGGCGATAGAGAACACGCCTACTCTTGCTTTGGTTTCTACTAATGGTTTACTCATATTGTTTTTGTTTTTTAAGTTTATTTCTATATGTAACGGTCAATAGCCAAGAACTTGTTATAGGCTTCAGTCCATGCTGCCTCATTTTCACTAAGGTATCCTTGCATCTTAATACTCTTTCGGATAACCTGACGCATAGCAGGAACACTTTCAGCAGCTCCAGCAGCCAGTGCTTGCAGCATGATGTTCCCAATGGCAGTAGCTTCTGAAGGACCAGCTATCACTGGAATGCCGATAGCATTGGCCGTCCACTGATTCAACATGTGGTTACGGCTTCCTCCTCCTATTACATGCAAGACCTCTATTGGATGGTCTGACAACTTTCGCAGGTTATCAAGTACCTGACGATATCTCAAGGCAAGACTTTCGTAGATGCAACGCACCACTTGTCCACGAGTTTCAGGCACAGCCTCATCATGGGCTTTGCAATAATCCTTGATGGCTTGTTCCATATCCACAGGATTGGCAAATTCAGGGGCATCCGGATTAATCAGACTACGGAACGGTTCTGCAGCCTCCGCTTCTTCATTCAGTACGGCATAATCAGCATCCGTCCAATTCAGACGACAACGCTCCAACAGCCACATACCACAAATATTCTTCAGAACACGAATGGTGTTGTTCACTCCACCTTCGTTGGTATAGTTCAATGCTTCGCTCTCCTCAGTGATGACGGGATTTTGTGTCTCTACACCCATTAGCGACCAGGTACCACTACTCAGGTAGGCGAAGTTATCATTCTTCGCTGGTACAGCAGCTACCGCACTGGCTGTATCATGCCCTGCTACTGCTATGACAGGTACTGCATCCAAGCCCGTAAGTTCCTGAACAGTAGGAGTCAATGTGCCAATAGCCTCTCCCGGATATACAAAACGCCCAAACTTATCTTCCGTCAAGCCAACAGCCCTTAGCAACGAAGGTTCCAGACGACGTGTCTGTGCGTTTACTATCTGAGCAGTGGTAGCGACCGTATATTCCGTTATCATCTGTCCGGTAAGCATATAGCTCAACGCATCGGGGATAAAGAGAATCTTTTCAGCTGCTTGATAAGCCGCATCATCATTTCTGCGTAATGTATCAAACTGGAATAATGTGTTGAAGTTCATAATCTGGATGCCTGTCAATCCATAGACCTGGCTACGAGGCACTTGTTCAAAGAACTTGGCTGGTGCGCCATCAGTATGCGGGTCTCGATATGCGTATGGCAAGCGGAGGAAATTTCCGTCCTTACCTACCATTACAAAGTCGCATCCCCAGGTGTCAATACCGATGGAAGTAATCTTCACATCCTCCCTTTGAGACACAGTCTTCAAACCCTCAATGATATTACGGTATAGTTCATAAATATCCCAAAAGAAATGTCCGTTGGCAGGTATCAGATGATTGGGGAAACGATTTACGACCTCCATCTCCAGCCCCTCAGCTGCGAAGGTACCCAGGATGGTTCGTCCACTGGTAGCTCCCAGATCCACTGCGAAAAAACTGTTTTTCATGATATCTCGTATTTAATTATTCATTTACCGCAAATTTAGCAATTTGCGAGTAATATTCATCGAATTAGTAAGATTTTTTTTATTGGTAAAGTATCTGACACCTTTTCCTTATTCAGTCCAAGGAACACTGATATGATAAGAACCAGAGGGAAATTGGAAGACGGCATAGCCATCTTTCAACTCCAAATACTTTGTTCCCATATTCTGTATCCTGTGTTTCATTGAATCATCGAAATCTTCAGCTACACAAGGCACATACACTTTAGCAGTGGTATTACATGGTATGGTAATATCCCACTTGAAAGTTCCATTCTCCTTTTTCCAGTTACTCTTGATGAGACCATAGACAGAATTGTAAGAAGCGTTAATGAAATCCAGACCCTTCACTGGATAAGGTTTCATCCTGACTTCCTTAAATCCAGGTTCTTCAGGAGAAATACCAGCCAGATATTCATACACCCAAATCAGCAAATCGCCCAACAGCATTACATGATTGGCTGAGTTCATAGCCGGATCAGCCGTATTACCGTTCCATAATTCCCAAATAGTGGTAGCGCCATTATCCACCATATAGCCCCAACTTGGATAAGTGGTATTCGTAGCAATCTGCAACGCAAGATCTCCACGCCCGTAATCAGTCAAGCCACGCATAAGCTGCTGGATGCCGACAACACCTGTACTCACATGACTACCGAAATCAGTCACAGTCTTACGTAAAATGTTGTCAAACACTCTTTGGCGATGAATATCATCCACCATACCGAATCTCAATGGCAGGATATTGGCAGTAACGGTATTGTTGTCATAATAGCCTTCTTCTGCATTAAAATACCTATCGTTAAAAAGTTTCTTGGTTTCCACCGCCTCTGCATGATAGAAAGCCTCATCACCAGGCAGCTCTTGCACAGCAGCAAATTTTTCCATTAGATGGCAAAGATAATAGTAAAATGATGTAGATAAAACGCCTGCTGCAGTTATACGTGAAGGATCTTGAGAATGTATCAGTTCAGGACTCTCAGGAGGCATGCACCAATCGCCATAAGTATCTTTCGTAATAATACCATCAACCCCATATTTATTTTTCATATAACCAAGCCATTTCTTCATAGCCGGATAGTGCCTAACAATGGGCTGTATATCACCAAACCTTTCATAAAGCATATTGGAGCCAGTAATAAATGCTCCTGGCCAGGTAAGATTATCACTGTAAATCTTCCAGAAGCCAGGCGCCACATCTGGTAAACTACCTTCATCTGTCTGAGCTTCTTCAATATCGTCAAGCCATTTTGCATAGAGACCTTGGTTTTGGAACAAGTAGCTCTCGCCATAGCAGCCAGTGGTGCGGTCCCCCAACCACCCCATGCGTTCATCACGCTGAGGACAATCGGTCGGCATACCACGATAGTTCCCCCGAATGCCCCAGTAAGCATTGGCATATATCTTATTCAATATCTCACTGGAGCTTTCAAAAGAGCCTGTAGTTTCCATTTCATCATAGAGAACTTGCCCTTCAAAATCATCGAGTGAAGGTTTCTCTCTCAAGCCTGTGATCTCCACATATCTGAATCCATGATACACAAACACCGGATGCCAGGTAAAAGGCTGATCATCTTTAAGGATTACCTCGTCTTTAGGCTCCGCAGTGCGTAGGTTGGCTGTATATAATGAACCATCTGGATTTAACAACTCTGCGAATCGCAAAGTGACACGATCGTCTTTCTGTCCTTTAACCTTCATTTGTAACCAGCCCACCATGTTCTGCCCCATATCGAGTACATAAACACTTTCTTTGATTTCATGGACGGAAACGGGCTTCAAGGTATCCATCACTTTGATATTCCTGTTCAATTGTGATCTAAGCTTTCCTTTGGGAGCTTCCATCTGTTCCACTCGCATCCACATGGAATCATCAAAGCCAACATTGTTCCAACCTGGCATCTCTTTAGTGGCATCATATAACTCACCATCAAACTCATTGTTGGACTGGACAGGTCCTTCAACACTCATCTTCCAAGACTGGTCACTGGAGATGAAATACTTTTGACCGTCATTATATTCAATATCCACTTCCAGCAACAATTTGGGCACATCGAAATGTTCAACGTCCTTACTTGACGGTTCACCCGGAAGGCGCATTGACACCAACCTTCCATTACCCAATGTCACTCCAATAGCGTTATTTCCTGCATTCAGCATATCTGTGACATCAAATGTATTGTACACCACGAGCTTGTCATAATCAGTGGGTGTGGGTGCCAGCTGCTGATTGCCTATGCGTTCTCCATTGATAAACGCTTCATAGAGTCCAAGACCAGATATATATATAGTAGCCCTTTCAATAGGTTTATCTTCTATGTTGAATTCTTTTCGTAAATATCTTGCCGGAACCACGGTATGACCTTTCAACTTATCCAAGGCCAAAGGCGAATGACCGATCCATATCCCTTTCCAGCCAGATTCCTCCAAAATGCCCATAGACCATTGGTTAGGTTCACTCCAGTCTGACGCACCACGATTGGTCTGTATTTTTACTTTCCAGAAAACCTGCTGACGACTTTGCAAAGGCACACCATCATAAGCAATAAAGACAGACTGGTCAGACTGCACCTCACCTGTATCCCATAAATCGCCAATCCCATCATTTAAATTCTGCAAACTTGATGCTACCAGAATCCGATATCCCGTCTGCCTTACCTCATTAGCTGCACATTCGATTTTCCAGCTGAATCGAGGATAAATCACGTCTATACCCTGGGGATTTGTCAGCATCTCAATTTGAGGACTTACTACTGCCACATCCGCTTTCTGGCTGCACCCCACCAAAGTCAAGATGACCAACATATAGAAGTAAGGAGTTATTCTTTTCATGACATTTCATTTAAAATATACTTCAAATATAGCTGTTTCCACGGGATATTGCAAAATTATAGCAAAAAAGAATAAAAAAACAACCCACAGTTGTATATTATTTCAAAAATATCCTGTATATTTGCAAGCGTTTTGGAATATTTATTCAGATGAAACAGAAATCAGACAGGTTAGATACCATCAAGATGATTATCTCAAGTCAAGAGATTCGCTTGCAAGAAGAATTGATGCAAGAGCTTGAGAAGGAGGGGTTCAATGTAACCCAAGCCACTCTGTCACGTGACCTGAAACAGCTAAAAGTGGCAAAGGCTGCAAACTCTGAAGGCAATTATGTATATGTGTTGCCTAATGATATCATGTACAGACGAACAGCCAAGCAGAATGCCAGTGAAATGCTGATGGAGAACGGCTTTATTTCATTAGACGTATCGGCGAATATTGCCGTGATTCACACACGCCCAGGATATGCCAGCAGCATGGCTTATGATATTGATAACCGTCATCATAAGAATATTTTGGGGACAATAGCCGGAGATGACACTATCATCATGGTAGTTCGGGAAAACATTTCAAAAGAGGAGATACTGAAAGTCTTGTCTAAAATATTCCCCAACATACAGACAATAAAAAACAAATGAAAGATATGGAGAGCAAGCAGATAGACGTTATGGTGGCTGATCCGAGTCACGTTGTATATGTTAACACCATTCTTGAAACCATTAGAGATGCCGCAAAGTTGAGAGGTACTGGTATAGCCGAACGTACCTACGACTATGTGGCTACTAAGATAAAGGAAGGAAAAGCCGTCATCGCCTTGCAGGGAGATGAATTTGTAGGGTTTTCATACATAGAAAGTTGGGGCAACAAGCAATTTGTGGCAACGTCAGGTTTGATTGTACATCCAGCCTATCAGGGATTGGGCATAGCCAAACGCATCAAAGATGCCACTTTCAAACTGGCACGGTTACGCTGGCCATGGGCTAAGATATTCAGTTTAACCAGCGGTGCTGCAGTGATGAAGATGAATACAGAACTGGGGTATGTGCCTGTCACATTCTCACAACTGACTGATGATGACGCATTCTGGAAAGGTTGTGAGGGCTGTATCAATCACCACATCCTGATGGAGAAGAACCGCAAGTTCTGCATCTGCACAGCTATGCTGTATGATCCTAAACAGCATCCGGAAGATCCGTACAAGGTTTAATGGAGAATGGAGAATGGATAATGATTAATGGAGATAATATTATGAGTGAGAAGAAGAAAGTTGTAGTGGCATTCAGTGGTGGATTGGACACATCATTCACCGTAATGTACCTTGCCAAAGAAAAAGGGTATGAAGTGTATGCAGCCAGCGCAAACACTGGTGGATTCAGTGAAGAGCAACTGAAACAGAATGAGGAGAACGCTTATAAACTGGGCGCAGTGAAATACGTCACTTTAGACGTGACACGAGAATATTATGAGAAGAGCCTGAAATACATGGTATATGGTAATGTGTTGCGAAATGGCACTTACCCAATCTCTGTTAGTTCCGAGCGTATTTTCCAGGCTCTGGCAATCGCCCGCTACGCCAATGAGATCGGAGCAGATGCTATCGCCCATGGTTCTACAGGTGCCGGCAATGACCAGGTCCGCTTTGACATGACGTTCCTGGTAATGGCTCCCGGCAAGGAGATTATCACCTTGACCCGTGACATGGCTTTGAGCCGACAGGAGGAGATTGACTATCTCAATAAAAACGGTTTCCCGGCGGACTTTGCCAAGTTAAAGTATTCTTATAATGTAGGCCTATGGGGGACCTCCATTTGCGGTGGAGAGATACTTGATTCTGCTCAAGGTTTGCCAGAGAGTGCTTACTTAAAGCACTGCACGAAGCAAGGCTCTGAACAGCTGCGCCTTACTTTCGAGAAAGGAGAACTGAAAGCTGTGAATGATGTGACTTATGACGATCCTATCAAAGCCATTCAGAAAGTGGAGGAGATAGGAGCCGCTTACGGGATTGGCCGAGACATGCATGTGGGTGATACCATTATTGGCATTAAGGGCCGAGTAGGCTTTGAAGCTGCAGCACCTATGCTAATTATCGGAGCACACCGTTTCTTAGAGAAATACACATTAAGCAAATGGCAGCAGTACTGGAAAGACCAGGTAGCCAACTGGTATGGCATGTTCCTGCATGAGAGTCAGTATCTGGAACCTGTGATGCGTGACATCGAGGCAATGCTTACGTCTTCACAACGAAATGTGAATGGTACAGCCATTCTGGAGTTACGGCCATTAGGATTCTCTACTGTAGGCGTTGAAAGTCAGGATGATCTGGTGAAGAATAAGTTTGGTGAATACGGCGAAATGCAGAAGGGTTGGACTGCAGATGACGCAAAAGGTTTCATCAAGGTTTCATCTACCGCTCTCCGTGCTTATTATGCTACTCATAATTTTGATGACGAACTTTAATTTATATACAATATGGGAAATAACGGACAAGTATTAAGAAGATCTCGCACCGACAAGATGATTGCCGGTGTATGCGGTGGTTTGGCACAATATTTTGGTTTAGATGCCACACTGCTAAGAATCATTTATGTTCTGCTGAGCATATTCACTGTTTTTGCAGGGTTGCTGGTTTATTTAATCTTATGGTTAGTAATGCCTTACGAAAACTAATATGATTAAGGTTGGTATTATTGGTGGCGCCGGATATACGGCAGGAGAATTAATCAGGTTACTGCTGAATCACCCTGAAGCGGAGATTATGTTTGTCAACAGCCAGAGTAACGCAGGGCACAAGATAACAGATGTACATGGGGGACTGCTTGGTGAAACCGACATGGAGTTTACAGACCAACTGCCGCTGGAAGCCATTGACGTCTTGTTTTTCTGCACAGCCCATGGTGATACACGCAGGTTTTTAGAGAGCCATACGCTACCTGAGAACCTGAAGGTGATAGACCTTTCCATGGATTACCGTCTGAAAGATGAATCCCATGACTTTGTGTATGGTTTACCGGAATTGAACCGTCGTGCAACCTGCACAGCACAGCATGTCGCTAATCCAGGCTGTTTCGCTACCGCTATTCAGTTGGCGTTATTGCCACTGGCAAAACACTTGATGCTCAATAGCGACATCATGGTGACAGCCATTACCGGCAGCACAGGAGCGGGAGTAAAGCCACAGTCCACCAGCCATTTCAGCTGGCGTGACAACAACTTGAGCGTCTATAAAGCTTTCCAGCACCAGCATATACCAGAGATCAAGCAGTCATTGATGCAGCTTCAACAGGGATTCTGTCATGAGATAGACTTCATACCAGTGCGTGGTGACTTCCCGCGAGGTATATTTGCCATGGTTACAGTTAAGTTGAATGTTGATATAGAAGAGCTTTACCAACTATATACTGACTATTATGAGCATGATTCTTTCACCCACATTGTAAGACAGAATATTGACCTCAAGCAGGTGGTAAATACGAACAAATGCCTTTTGCATTTAGAGAAGCATGAAGATAAGCTGCTGATCATTTCATGTATTGACAATCTGCTCAAAGGTGCCAGCGGCACGGCAGTACACAATATGAACTTGATGTTTAACTTGGAAGAGAAGGTAGGCCTTCAGCTTAAACCTTCAGCATTTTAGTATGAAACTATTTGACGTATATCCACTGTTTGACGTAAATATAGTCAGAGGTAAAGGTTGCCATGTTTGGGACGAGCAGGGCAATGAGTATTTGGATCTTTATGGTGGTCATGCCGTGATTTCTATCGGTCATGCACATCCGCATTATGTGGAGTGTATCAGCCGGCAGGTTTCCACACTTGGCTTTTATTCCAACTCTGTAATAAACAGCCTTCAACAACAACTGGCAGAACGTTTAGGCAAGGTATGTGGATATGAAGATTATAGTCTGTTCCTCATCAACAGCGGTGCCGAAGCCAATGAGAATGCGCTGAAACTGGCCTCTTTCCATACAGGAAGAACACGCGTAATATCATTCAACAAGGCATTCCATGGGCGTACCTCTCTGGCAGTTGAAGCTACAGACAACCCTAAAATCATTGCTCCCATCAATGCCAATGGGCACATTACATACCTGCCTTTAAATGACATCGATGCCATGAAAGCAGAACTGGCCAAAGGTGATGTTTGCGCAGTCATTATTGAAGGCATTCAAGGCGTTGGAGGCATACAGATTCCTCATGATGATTTCCTGTATGCTCTGAGAAAAGCGTGTTCAGAACATGGTACCATATTAATATTGGATGAAATACAGAGTGGCTACGGCAGAACAGGAAAGTTCTTCGCACATCAATATAGCGGCATACGACCAGACATCATCACCGTTGCAAAGGGCATTGGCAATGGATTCCCAATGGCTGGAGTATTGATTAGCCCTATGTTCAAACCTGTATATGGGCAGTTAGGCACTACCTTTGGTGGTAATCACCTGGCTTGCAGTGCTGCCTTGGCTGTTTTAGACATATTCGAACAGGAGCATTTGATTGAAAATGCAGCAAAGGTAGGATCTTATCTGTTGCAACAACTCAAACAGATTGAAGGTATAAAAGATGTCAGGGGTAAAGGACTGATGATAGGCTTGGAATTTGAGAAACCAATAAAGGAACTGCGGTTGCGTTTACTTCATGAACAGCACGTGTTCACCGGAGCCAGCGGTACGAATGTGCTACGACTGCTGCCACCTCTTTGTTTGAATTTAGCTGAAGCAGATGAATTTTTAAATAAACTACGGGCTGTACTTATGTAGCCCGTAGCCTGATACTTGAAACTTTTATGAAAGTCGCTATTATCGGAGCCGGAAATATGGGAGGTGCCATTGCGCAAGGATTGGCACAGGGAAGCATTGTTAACGCATCGGACATTATCGTTTCCAATCCCTCCTCAAACAAATTAGATGTCTTAAAAGCAGCACATCCTGGCATTCAGGTTACAAACAGTAATAAGCAAGCTGCCGAAAATGCCGACGTAGTATTTCTGGCAGTTAAGCCATGGCTTGTTGAGAAAGTTCTGGATGAGATTCAGTTGCAAGAGAATCAGACACTGGTGTCTGTGGCCGCTGGCATCTGTTTCCAACAACTGGCACAATTCACAGGACGCAAAGAGATGACCATGTTCAGGTTGATTCCCAATACAGCCATCAGTCTGTTGCAAAGCACTACGATTATTTCATCCTTTCATGCTACAGCAGAGCAGGAACAGACAATGCTGGATATCTTTAACGAAATGGGACTCGCCGTGTTAGTGCCAGAGGATAAGATGGCGGCTTGTACATCACTCACTTCATGTGGCATTGCATACGCCTTAAAATATATTCAAGCAGCTATGCAGGCAGGCATAGAACTGGGCATAAGTCCGAAAAACGCATCATTGATGGTAGCACAGTCCGTCAAGGGGGCCGCTGAGTTGATTCTGCAAAAAAAATCCCACCCTTCCGTAGAGATCGACAAGGTATGCACCCCTGGCGGACTCACCATCAAGGGTATCAACCAGCTGGAACACGACGGTTTCTCTTCTGCCGTCATACATGCCATGAAAGCGTCGATGTAACTCAGAAGAAACCAAAGCTTTAGCAAGTCAGTCCCGTTTGTCACGATATTCCTGTGGAGACATACCTGTAAGACGTCGGAAATACTTGCAGAAAAAGCTGGAGTTCGCAAAGTTCAGTTCGTCGCTGATTTGAGCTACAGTCTTATCAGTATGCATGAGTAGTACTTGCGCATCAGTAAGTACTGCTTTATCTATCCACTCTTTGGCAGTTTGTCCGCTTTCCTGGCGGATAAGCGTACCCAAATATCTTTCTGACAAACACAGTTTGCCTGCATAAAAAGCTAACTGACGTTCCTGATGTGCATGTCCATTTACCAGACGAACAAAGTTATTAAGAATCTCACGGCTATGAGAAACTGTCTCAGGCTTAAGTTGCTGCTGAGATTTGTAAATATGGTTGAAATAATGTAACAAAGCCGCTACTACACCTCCAGCCGCAGCCTCACACCTATGCTCCTGATGCATGATATCCCAAACTATTCGTAAAAGTTCGTCAACGACTAACTGTTCATCATTCCCTGGAGTAATAAACAAATCAGCATATTCATTGACTAAAGGTATAGAACTCCTGTTACCGAAAGCAGAAAGCAAAGTATAGTCGTCAATAGCAACGCCTGCCAGTTCAAAGTCATCACTCAGATTGCCTATCTGGATAATAGAGCCTTTATTGAGAAACACCAAGGTCCCGGCAGACAAATCATGTTGAACCAGATTCACTACATAGTCCCCCTCACCTTTCTTTATATAACCTATACGCAATTCCTCCAGAATAAAAGGAGTGCCCTGTGGCAACATATGGGTGAAATCTTTCTTGGCTCCCCGCAGCATTCCCATACCTTTATATATATATGCATAGGGTTTGCTATCGTGAAGCAGATTTCGCATGGTTGTGAAATCCAATTTCTGTAATTCCTTATTCTGCATATCTTTTCTCTTTTATAATATGCGAAGATATGAATAATTCGTGATTTTAACAACCAATCCAACAAAAAGGACATCATTTTGTAAATTTTGATTGCCAAACACTCACATTTATATCATAAATTTGCAACAGAGAACTTAATAAAACAAGCGATATGAAAATATTGAGAACGCTTATCATCTTTTTAGCCTTGCCCATGGCGATGATGTCCCAGACATTGACTTTGGATGAATGTCAGCGTCTGGCACAAGAAAATTATCCGCTCATCAAACGCTATAGTCTGATAGAGCAGACCACAAGCTATACTTTGCAGAATATCAGCAAAGGATGGCTGCCACAGCTTTCTGCCTCAGCACAGGCAACATTGCAGAGTGACGTGATGAGCTTCCCTAATTCTTTCAAGAACATCATGGCACAAACGGGCCAAGAGTTGAAGGGACTAAGCAAAAGTCAGTATCGAGTTGGCATAGACCTCAACCAAATGGTGTATGACGGAGGCAGCATTAGCAATCAACGTAAAGTGGCACAGTTACAGGGAGATGTTCAGAAAGCACAGAATGAAGTGGATTTGTATGCTATCCGTCAACGCGTTAACGATATCTTCTTCTCTATATTACTGACAGACGAACGACTGAAAGTGAATGAAGACTTACAGACGCTGTTAGAAGCCAACCTAAGCAAACTGAATTCTATGTTACGTAACGGATTGGCGATGGAGAGCGATGTAAGCAGCATGAAAGCTGAACATCTGAAGGCCAAGCAGCAATACACGGAATTGATCAGTACCCGCCAAAGCTTATGCCATATGTTGTCAGCTTTTATTGGAGAAGAAGTAACAAACGTATCGAAGCCATTATCACAGCCGCTAATACCATCTGGGAATAACCGACCTGAGTTAAGATTATTAGAAAGCCAGTTGGACTTGGCACATGCACAAGAGAAGCTGTTAGACACATCATTGATGCCTAAGCTATCGATATTTGCTCAAGGGTTTTATGGCTATCCTGGATATAACACCTTTGAAGATATGTTCAGTCGCAAATGGAGCCTGAACGGCATGGTTGGCGCCCGTCTTACCTGGAACATTTCACAGTTTTACACCAATAAGGGTGACAAAGCCAAACTTCAGTTACAACGTCAGCAAACAGAAAACGCACGTGAAACATTCCTTTTCAATAATAAACTAAAACAGATGCAACAGAACGAAGCGATTGAGAAATACCGTCAGCTAATGAAAGATGATGAAAGCATCGTGGTTCTACGGAAAGAGGTAAGGCAAGCTGCCGAGTCTAAACTGGCACATGGCATTATCGACACCAATGCTTTATTACAGGAAATCAACCGTGAGAACCAGGCGAAAATTGAATTGGCTACTCATGAAGTGGAAATGCTTCAGCAGATAGAAAACTTGAAATTAACGTTGAACGCAGATATTTGAAGATTATGAAGACAATATTTACATTATTGGGAGTGGCTGCTTTATTGACAGCATGTAGCGGAAACAAACAGGATTATGATGCTACAGGAACTTTCGAAGCAACAGAAGTGACCGTGTCAGCAGAGCAGAACGGAAGGCTACTGAGTTTAGACATTACAGAAGGCATGACGGTGAATGCGCTTCAACAAGTAGGTCTTATTGACACCGTACAGTTAGCTTTGCAAGCCCAGCTTTTAGGTGCCACCAAGGAAAGCATTGCCAGCCAACGCCCGGATTTGACGAAGCAGATTGCTGCCACCAGGCAACAATTAGAGAAAGCTGAGTTAGAGCAGAAAAGGTTTGAGGCTTTGCTAAAAGACAAGGCAGCTACGCAAAAGCAGTTTGACGATGCCGTTAGTCAGGTTAATGTATTGAAGAAGCAGTTGGAAGCACAGATATCGAGTTTGGGCAACAGCACGCAGAGCCTTAATAGCCAGATGAGTGCTACAGACATACAGCGTCTGCAAGTGCTTGACCAATTGAAGAAATGCCATATTACCACACCTATCAGTGGAACAATCTTGAGTAAATATGCAGAGGCTGGAGAATTCGCTACAATTGGCAAGCCTTTATTCAAGATAGCAGACATAGAGCGAATGTACTTGCGCGCTTATGTCACCTCCGCTCAACTTTCAAGCATCAACATAGGACAGAATGTTAAGGTTTATGCCGACTTCGGAGGAGAAGACAGGAAAGAGTATCAAGGTACGGTAACATGGATCTCAGAACATTCTGAATTCACGCCAAAGACAATTTTAACTGATGACGAGCGGGCAGATCTAGTCTATGCAGTAAAGATAGCAGTAAAGAACGATGGCCAGATAAAGATCGGTATGTATGGAGAATTGAAAATTTAACAATGATGAACGCCATTGAAGTAAGTCATATTACGAAGCATTATGGCAAGGTTTGCGCCTTGGACAATGTGTCCTTCAGTGTTCAAAAAGGAGAGGTCTTTGGACTGATCGGTCCTGATGGTGCAGGAAAGACTACTTTGTTCCGAATTCTCGCCACATTGCTGTTACCAGAGCAAGGGAAAGCCTCTGTGGATGGCTTCGACACAGTGAGTCAGATGGCAGTTATCCGCAAACGTGTTGGCTATATGCCTGGTAAGTTTTCCTTGTACCAAGATTTGACTGTAGAGGAGAATCTATCTTTTTTCGCTACCTTGTTTGGCACTACTATAGCAGAAGGTTATGACCTGATTAAGCCCATTTATTCTCAGATAGAAGCATTCAAAGACAGGAAAGCAGGCAAACTTTCAGGGGGTATGAAGCAGAAACTGGCTTTGAGCTGTTCGTTAGTCCATAAACCCAGCGTGTTGTTCTTAGACGAGCCCACTACAGGCGTTGACCCTGTGAGCCGCAAGGAGTTCTGGGACATGCTTGGCACACTCAAGTCGCAAGGCATTACTATCATTGCAGCCACTCCTTATTTGGATGAAGTACGCAGATGCGAGCGAGTTGCTTTTTTAGATCATGGCTGTGTGCGAGGTATCGACACACCTGAAATCATTCTTGATAGATTCAAGGATATCTTCAACCCTCCTGGCATTGAGCATCAGGACATTATTGAAATGAAAGACGAGAATGTCATTGTAGTGGAGCATTTGGTAAAAGCATTCGGAAGTTTCCATGCGGTCGATGACATCAGTTTCAGTGTGCGCAAAGGAGAGATTTTCGGCTTTTTGGGCGCCAATGGGGCAGGAAAGACCACAGCCATGCGTATGTTGACTGGTCTTTCTCAGCCTACAAGCGGCAATGGTAAAGTAGTAGGATATGACATAAGTACAGAATACGAGGAGATCAAGAAGAACATCGGCTATATGAGTCAGAAGTTCTCGTTATATGAAGACCTCACGGTAGCTGAAAACATACGCCTCTTTGCAGGCATCTACGGAATGAAGGATCAAGAAATCAAGTGTAAGACTGATGAACTGTTGAAAAGGTTGAAGATGACTGATCATCATGATACCATTGTCAAGTCACTGCCTTTGGGTTGGAAACAGAAATTAGCGTTCTCTGTCAGCATCTTCCATGAGCCAGGAGTGGTTTTCCTTGACGAACCTACTGGTGGAGTGGATCCTGCAACAAGGCGACAGTTTTGGGAACTGATTTATGATGCTGCCAAACGAGGTATTACAGTATTTGTAACCACACATTATATGGACGAGGCGGAATATTGTGACCGCATTTCCATCATGGTGGATGGTAAGATTAAAGGTATGGGCACGCCCGAAGAGCTGAAGCATCAGTTCAATCAGCCAGATATGGACCACGTATTTACCTATCTGGCAAGGCAAGCCGTCAGGAATTAGGAGGTTGAGATGAAGACTTTTGTATCATTTATCATCAAGGAAACGAAACACATTTTGCGAGACAAACGCACGATGCTGATACTTTTCGGTATGCCTGTCGTATTGATGCTATTGTTCGGCTTCGCTATCACTAACGATGTGAGAAACGTGCGTACAGTAGTGGTTACCTCTTCTATGGATTATCAGACTCAGAAAGCCATTGAAAGACTTAAAGCTTCAGAGTATTTCAATATCACCGGCTCAGCACCCTCTGCCGCAGAAGCGGAACGAATGATTCGCAACCAGCAGGCTGATATGGCTGTAGTGTTTTCCCCACAGTTTGCCAACGGACAGGTGAAAGGAGATGCCGGAATCCAGTTTGTCGTAGATGCTTCTGACCCAAACATGGCACAGCAATGGACGACATATGCCACTCAGGTGATGGTCAATAACGGAAATCCGATTGTCAATACAAAGATGCTATATAACCCACAGGTCAAGAGCGCCTACAACTTCGTTCCTGCCATCATGGGTATGTTGCTCATACTGATTTGTGCGATGATGACCTCTGTTTCCATCGTTCGAGAAAAAGAAAGAGGTACGATGGAGGTCCTGTTGGTTTCCCCCGTTGATCCTTTGATGATTATCATCAGCAAGGCCATACCTTATTTATTACAGGCAGTACTGATTCTTACAATCATTCTTACGATGTCATTCACTGTGCTTGAGGTGCCTTTAGCCGGTTCTTTGTTTTGGATCATCATAGTTTCTGTTATCTACATCCTATTGGCTCTTTCTTTAGGATTACTGATATCAAATATAGCCCAGACACAGTTTGTGGCCTTGCTTATGTCAGCCATGATTCTGCTGTTGCCAACAGTCATGTTGTCAGGCATGTTATTCCCTGTAGAGTCTATGCCTAAGATCCTACAATGGATAGCTGCTGCGATGCCCCCTCGATATTACATCCAGGCCATGCGCAAGCTGATGATTATGGGCGTTGGCATAGAGAATGTGCTACAGGAAGTGACCATTCTCTGTATTATGACCGCCGTCTTACTTCTCGTAGCGTTGAAAACCTTTAACAAACGACTTTCCGTATGATGCTGAAATATTTAATACAAAAGGAGTTTCTGCAGATCCGCCGTAACTCTTTCATGCCGAAGGTAATCTTTATCTTTCCCATTATGGTAATGTGCGTCATGCCGTGGGTCATGAACCAAGAGGTAAAGAATATCATAGTGGATGTGGTGGATAATGACCGATCTACTCAGTCGCAACAGTTGGTACACAGTATTGAGGCGTCTGGCTATTTTATTTTCAATGGCCAGAAACCTTCCTACGAAGCAGCCCTCAATGACATTGAGACGAGCCGGGCAGATGTAACGGTTGTGATACCACCCGACTATGGCAAGCAGCTCTCTACAGGCGAGGTGCCTCAAGTACTCATTGCTGCCAATGCAGTGAACGGCACAAAAGGATCCATTGGGTCAGCCTATCTGTCACAGGTTGTCATGGGAAGCCAGAATCCTTCCTTAGCAAGCCAAAGATCTGTAGCAAATGTATTGGCATTGTATAACAAGCATCAGAATTACAAGGTTTTCATGATTCCTGCATTGATGGGCATCTTGGTGCTGATGTTATGTGGATTCTTGCCTGCCTTGAATATTGTAGGAGAGAAAGAAGCCGGAACAATAGAACAGATTAACGTCACGCCTGTCAGTAAATGGTCATTCATATTGGCAAAACTGATACCCTACTGGCTTATTGCTTTGATTGTGATGACCCTTTGTTTCGCTCTTTCCTGGGCAATTTACGATATTACCTGCCAAGGGCCTCTATGGCTTGTTTACTTCATCACCATACTGTTTGCTTTTTTCTTTTCGTCATTAGGACTGATTATTTCCAATTATAGTGATACCATGCAGCAGGCCATGCTGGTGATGTGGTTCTTTGTGGTGTGCCTCCTGCTGCTCAGCGGCCTTTTTACTCCAGTGCGATCTATGCCCGACTGGGCATACCTCACCACTTATGTGAATCCCATGCACTATTATGTAGATGCCATGCGTACCGTATTCATTCGTGGAGGGACATTCCAAAGCATTGCCCATCAAGTAGGAGCATTGGCTTGCTACGCCTTGATTATGGGTACATGGGCGGTATGGAGCTACAAGAAGAATGGCTAATGCGTGACTGATATCCACTCCCCCTAAGTCATCAGGCAATAAGGCTGGCGCATCGCATCAAACTTCTCATAGCTCAGCCAATAAGCCTCCTTGGGGTCTATGCCGTGGTAAAGGATTTCATTTTCATGCTGTCATCCATCGGAGTACACAGGTCTGCTATCACTTTCCCCACACGTGTAGCCATAAACTCTTTAAGCTCCTCACTCTTGTCATAGAATGTATTATGCAAAATGGCATCCATATTATACGTATCTATCAGCATTCCCCCAAAACTGAGTCTCCTGAGCACAGAGGGTGCTTATCTCCATGATGCAAGCTAACAAAAGAATAAACCTTTTTTCTATATTAAGATATGATTAAAGCATATAAAGTGCAACCAGCACAAGGATATTGACAGCGATGACAATGCCGAAGCCACGAAGGATGAGGGGTTTCATGGACTTATTGCCACCAGAGAAGAAAAGAGCGTAACACATATTCACGCAGATGTTACTGATGATGGCCTGCATACTACAAGCTGCAACAACATCCACTTGTATGCTACCTGTACTCTCTAACAAGTTCAGGATGAAAGGCGTGATGTCACTCAATCCAGAGATGAAAGACAACACATGAAGACCGCTGTTGCCAGCATAAACCAACGTATAATGAGTAACGAGGGTAAACACCACGAACAATACGGCAAAAATCAATGCCACCTTAAACTCCAAAGGGTTACTACTGTCTGTGTCATTGCGGGAACTGACATCTTTGGCCAATTGTTGCCGGTTCTTCATATGAACTCTGATGCCAACCAAGAAAGCGACTGCCGACATGACAAGCATATAAGGCCAAATTATCATGAGTGTTTCCCTGCTGAAGATACCTATCAGCACCAAGAAACGCAAAAACATCATGCTGACAGCCATCAGCATGGCAGCCACACATTCTTCTGCTTCTGCCCCAGTGGTCTCCTTGCCCTTACGAGCCAACACACTGATAGTAGCCGTACTACTATAAAGTCCTCCGATAATACCGCTCACCAAAGTGCCAGACTCCTGAAACACATACCTCTTTAATAAATAAGAGAGATAGCTGATCCCACTCACCACTACCGTCGCAAGCCAAACGGTATATGGAGTAAGGTTTATTTCAGGCAGCAGATTCTCATTGGGTAAGATGGGTAGGATGATACCACTGATAGCGAGGAACTTGGCCAGTGTCACCATCTCATCATTCTTCATCTTCTGAGCCAGTTCCGCAAAGTTGTGCTTCATCTCCATGAACAGCAAAACGGCAACTACCACCATGATGTAGAGCCAGGAAGGCTGGGTCACCACAATGGGAGGTAAGGCGTATGTGATAAGAGCAATCACGATGGTGGTCACGCCAAACAACTGATACTTCAGCTGTTTGATAAAATAGTTGATGGCAAACAATACACCAAGAATTACAGCGCCTAAGATGTAAAGCCTGTATTCCACGGGGTCAAGGATATAGAGCAGGTAACCCAAAATACCAATGAATGTAAACGTGCGGTCAGTACCGAAAAGAAACCTCTCGCTCTCCTTATTCAGGTTCAGCCTATGAATCGAAAGGCCTATCAGCAACGAGAAGAGGATGACCAACAGGAAGTTGACCATCTCTACCGGTACGTATTCTGAATATTGGACGTTAAACATTGGTATCGTATATTAATCACAATCCATTCCTTAATCCTTTGAAGAAAACTCCATCAGATACGCCTTGATAAACTCGTCAATCTTACCATCCATCACACCATTTACATCAGAGGTCTGATAGTTGGTGCGATGATCCTTTACACGACGGTCGTCAAACACATAACTGCGTATCTGAGAGCCCCATTCTATCTTCTTCTTGCCAGCCTCCACCTTGGCCTTCTCCTCATTACGATGCTGGAGTTCCTTATCGTAAAGGATAGACTTCAAGTGCTGCATAGCGTTCTCACGGTTCTTCGGTTGGTCTCGCGTTTCCGTATTCTCAATCAAGATCTCTTCTTCCTCACCCGTATAAGGGTCCTTATACTGATAGCGCAGACGCACACCAGACTCTACTTTGTTCACGTTCTGTCCACCTGCGCCACTGCTTCGGAAAGTATCCCATGATACGCAAGCCATATCTACCTTCACTTCAATGGTATCATCCACTAAAGGGGAAGCGAACACTGATGCAAAAGAAGTCATACGTTTGCCTTGGGCGTTATAAGGAGATACGCGTACCAGACGATGCACACCATTCTCACCTTTCAGATAGCCATACGCATAGTCGCCCAGGATCTCAATGGTACAGGTCTTGATGCCAGCCTCATCACCTTCCTGAAGATAAGAGACATTCGTCTTATAACCATGTGTCTCTGCATAGCGCAAATACATACGCATCAGCATGCTTGCCCAATCCTGGCTCTCAGTACCGCCAGCACCTGAGTTGATCTTCAACACACAGTCCATGTTATCAGCCTCGTCACGCAGCATATTCTTCAGTTCCAACGCCTCGACTGCATCCATTGCCTTCTTATAAGCTGCGTCCACCTCTTCTTCTGTCACCAGTTCATCCTTGTAGAAGTCGAAAGCCAGCTGCAATTCTTCAGTCAGTGAACTCACCTCTTTATACCCGTTAAGCCACTTCTCCAGTTCCTTAACTTTCTTCATCTGGGCTTCAGCAGCCTTCTGGTCATTCCAGAAGTCGGGATCATGCGTACGGAGCTGTTCCTCCTCATATTGCATCTTCTTCCCATCAATATCCAGATAGCGGTTCAGCGCCTCACATCTTTCCTTTATTTCTTTCAGTTGATCACTCGTTATCATTTTTGTTGAAAATTGAACATTGAAAATTGAACATTATCCCCTACTCTCTGCCCCACATACAAAAAGGATTCAGCCTTAAATGAGAGTTATAGTAGCGACGGTCGCCTGTCACCTCTTTACCTATAAAGCTTGGTTTTACGTAAGGTTCCTCTTCATAGGCAAGTTCCACTTCTGCCATCTCAAGTCCTTCATTATCCCCGAAAAACTCATCCACCTCAAAAGTATGCTTACCCGATGGAACCAGATAGCGTATTTTATCTATCACACCTGGCTCGCACAGTTTCATCAAGTCACGGGCATCTTCCAAGCTGATTTCCTTTTCCCATTCATAACGGCTCAGTCCTGCGGCGTCAGAAGCGCCTTTAATGGTCAGGTACCCCTTATCATCACGAATACGGATACGCACAGTCTTGCCTTTCCCACTACAGATATAGCCCTGCATAATGTGGCTGTGGGAAACGGCAAGGCGTTTGTAGCTGTCATCCGTGACCAGGAACTTGCGCTCTATCTCTTGCGGCATGTTACTTATACTTGGTTAGAGTAGTATATCAGCATCAGCACCACCAGCACCACAGCGATGATGGCGAAACCAAACAACATCTGTTTACCCTGTTTTTCCTGACGCTTTTCGCGTGCCTCTTTCTTCTGGTTTCTAATTGTCTTTGCCATATCAATTATTATTTATTAGTTCTCCATTATCCATTTTCCTCATACATCTTATCAATCAGCGTCTTGTAGTTTTGAGCCACCACACTTCTACGCAGTTTCAAGGTGTTGGTAAGTTCGCCATTCTCCATGCTGAACGGTTCAGGCAGCAAAGTAAAGCGCTTGATCTGTTCGTAGTGAGCGAACTCCTGCTGAAGGGTATCAATACGTGTCTGATAAAGGTCCAGCACCCTCGGATGCTTCAATAATTCCTCTATCGTATCATAGGAGATGCCCTTCTGTGTGGCAAACTCTTTCAGAGCCTCATAGTTCGGGACAATCAGTGCACTCACAAACTTCCTGCCGTCAGCCACTATAGCCACCTGCTCCACAAAGCGGTCAATGCCCAGCTTAGCTTCCAATGCTTGTGGACTGACATATTTTCCGTTGGAAGTCTTCATCAAGTCCTTGATTCGCTCCTTCAAGAACAATGTACGTTCCTTCAGATAGCCCGTATCACCTGTACGGAAATAGCCGTCTGCAGTGAATGCCTGACGATTAGCTTCCTCTTTCTTATAATAGCCCTTCATGATGGTAGGGCCTTTCAGCAATATCTCTTCGTTCTCCGGATCAATCTTCACCTTGATACTGTCAATCAGCAACCCCACGGACCCAGGCACATAGTGTTCCAACGGATAACAGCTCACCGTTGCAAAAGACTCTGTAAGGCCATAGCCTACTATCATGTTTATGCCAACCGCATGCACAAACTCGCACACCTCGGCACTTACAGCAGCTCCAGCGGTTGGGAAGAACTTAGCGTTCTCCAGGCCCAGGACTTTCTTCAAAGTGTTGATAACCGTCTTTTCATAGAACTTATATTTCAGAGACAACCACATAGGAGGTTTCTTACCCTGATTCAGATAATCAACGTTGTACTCCTTGCCCACCTTGATGGCATTTTCCATCATCGCTTTCCTAACGCCGCTTTCGCCAGCTATCTTCTGCTGTACACCAATATATACCTTTTCCCAGAAGCGCGGCACACTGCACATATGGGTAGGGTGTACTTCCCTGATGGCCTGCTGCACCTCTTGCGGACGCAAGTTTACAGCAATCGTAATACCTTCATAGAGGCACACATAGCTCCATCCGCGTTCAAACACATGCGTCAACGGCAAGAAGCTTAGGCTCACGTCACCCCGCTGCATCTGAGCACCCAGTCTGGCACGATGGTTCTGGAACTGGTCTAACAAACTGGCATGTAACAGTTGCACGCCTTTTGGCTCTCCAGTAGTGCCACTGGTATAAAGCAGCCAAATCAGATCCTCTGCCTTACCCTTAGCCTTACGCTCCATCACCAAGTCGTTTTTAGGCAGACCGTCACCCATGTGAAGGAACTCATCGAAATACACAGATATCTTGTCACCAGGATGACGCGTCACCTTATGGTCATAAATCACGATCTTCTCGAGCGAATGGCACTGAGGCAAAACCTGCATCACCGTGTCATACTGATATTGCTCTCCCACAAACAAGACCCTAATACCTGCATCAGACACTATATATTGCGTCTGGCTTGGTGATGAGGTAGCGTAGAGCGGTACAGTGACAGCGCGGTTATACATGTCAGCAAAGTCCACCACAAAGCTCTCAGGCTTGTTCTGTGAGAATATGCCCACATTCTCCTCTTCCTGAACGCCGAGCACAGCTAAAGCATTGGCAGCCAGACGGACATCCGCCTGCAGCTGTCCCCATGTAATGTCTATCCACTCGCCCTTATCGTTGCGATACTTCAATACTGCAAAATCTGCACCCAGCTTTTCCACCTGGAGATCAACTAATGCAGAAACATGATTCATTGTCATAACAAATTAACCTAAATTTGTTGCAAATATAGCGGTTTCAAGTGAAACCATCACTTTTTATTGCGTAAATTTAATTTATTTTCTTATGTTTGCATAATAAAAAAGGAAAAAAGATGGATTACGACGTAAAAAAACTTTCTGAAGAGGCGGTGACCCTGCTGAAATCGCTCATCAGCATCCCTTCTGTAAGCCGTGAAGAGCAAGTGGCGGCAGACTGCCTGCAGCATTATATCGAGATGCAAGGCACTGAAACTTCACGCAAGGGTAACAATATATGGTGCCTGAGCCCGGCATTTGATTTGAAAAAGCCCACATTACTTCTAAACAGCCATATTGATACGGTAAAACCGGTCAGCGGATGGATGAAGAATCCCTTTATACCGACAGAAGAGAGTAACGGCAAGCTATACGGCTTGGGCAGCAATGACGCCGGTGCCAGTGTAGTAAGTCTGTTACAAGTATTCCTCACGCTAAGCCAACGCACCCAACCATACAATCTGATATTTCTCGCTTCATGTGAAGAAGAGGTTTCTGGCAAAAACGGCATTGAAAGCGTATTACCCGATCTCCCGCCAATCAGTTTTGCCGTTGTTGGGGAGCCTACAGAAATGCAACCCGCCATCGCTGAAAAAGGTCTGATGGTAATAGATGTAGAGGCTTTTGGCAAGTCGGGCCATGCGGCAAGAAACGAAGGTGATAACGCTATTTATAAGGTACTGGATGATATCAACTGGTTCCGCAGTTATCAGTTTCCCAAGGTTTCACCCATGCTTGGCCCCGTAAAGATGAGCGTCACCATCATCAATGCCGGCACTCAGCACAACGTGGTGCCAGACCGTTGCACTTTTACGGTAGATATCCGCAGCAATGAATGCTATAGCAACGAAGAACTTTTTAACGAGATCAAGTCGCATATCAGCTGTGAGCCTCATGCCCGTTCTTTCCGGCTCAACTCCTCACATACCCCAGAAAGCCATCCGTTAGTACAGAAGGCCATCGCTTTAGGCAGGAAACCATTCGGTTCTCCTACCTTAAGTGACCAAGCGTTGATGTCATTCCCCAGCATGAAGATGGGACCAGGCAAGAGCAGCCGTAGCCACACGGCGGATGAGTTCATTTACATTCAGGAGATTGAAGAGGCCATTGCGTTTTACCTGAAGCTATTGGATAGGACTGACATTACTTATTCAACCAAACCTCAGGATTAAGTTTGTCCTTTTCTTTGCGAAGCTGGAAGTGCAGGACAGTCCGGTTATTGTCGGAAGTATCGCTGAATATGGTCCCCAGGATTTGCTTGGTTGACACGTCATCTCCCTGTTTCACATTCGTTTTTGACAGATTGCAATAAACAGAGATGTAAGATCCGTGGCGCACCAAGATATTAAACAGCCCATTGAGCTGGAACACAGCGGCTACCTTACCATTAAAGATTGCCCGTGCCTGAGCTCCCGGCTTTCCTTGTATGTCAATACCTTTATTGTCAAGTGTCACGTTCCGCAGGCCTGCCACATTATACTGACCGTAATGACTCACAATAATACAGGAACCCGTTATTGGCAAAGGCAGTTTGCCACGATTTGTGGCGAAATCAGCAGACAATTCCCGATCGGCCTTGCTCATGCTGTAGGTTTCTGCCTTGGCTGTGGCAGGTTTAGCAGTCGCAGTGCCCGGTTTAGTGGTTGAAGTGCCTGCAGAAGTTGATGAAGTAGCAGTATTAGCTCTTGCAGCCTCCGCATTCTTCTTGACTTCAGCTTCCTTACGCGCCTCTTCTTCTGCACGTTTCCTCGCATTCTCTATCTCAATGGCTATCAGCCTGTCTATCTGGTTATTCAGTTGGGTAGCCTCCCTGCGTTTCTTAGCAATCTCGTCTTGAAGTCCTTTCTGTTTCGAACGTAAGTCTTTAATAACCTGCTGAGCCTTTTTCTCCTGGATCTCCAATTTCTGCTTTTCCTCTTCTCTTGAAGCCAGTAGGCGAGCCTTTTCCTCCTTCACACTTTGCAGTTCTTCTTGCTTTTTAGCTAACTCATCTTGCTTGCGTATGATTTCCTTGCCCTGCATCCGTTGGTAAGTGGCGTATTCGCGAACATAGCGAAGCCTGTTATAGGTCTGCGAGAGGTTCTCAGCACTGAAAATAAACATCAATTTCTCCTGAATACTACGATTCTTATAGAGATATCTCAATGAAGCCTCATATTTCTTTTTCTTATCATCCAGGCTCATCTGCAAAGTATCAAGCTGACGGTCGATAAACACCAGTTCACTATCTACAGCAAGCAAGTCATTGCTGATGTTATCAATATACCTTCTTCTTTCCTCTATCTGGCCAGTCAAGGCATTCAGGCCATTGAGCTGGCTACCCACATCTTTGTTGGTAGTCTTGAGCAAAGCCTCCGTTTCAGCTATCTGCTTCTGCAAGTCAGAGCGTTTCGTCTCCAGTTCCTTGATGCGTTTGTTGGTCTGGGCCACGAGCATCAAAGGAAGGCAGATAAGCAGCAATATGAAGGCAAATCGTTTCATAAACTCATAAGCAATTGCAGAAGCTCCTCCATCGTTACCTCCCGATAACGTGAGGTAATTTCAGTGGGAGCGACATTTATAGGGTCTGAAGAAAAATCATAAAGTTCTATCTTAGCCTTTGCAAGTTGTTTGATACCCAGTTCCTGACCGGTCATCGTAGCCTTGCCATCAGGCTTGGCAGCTTCTTGTATGAGTTTCTCCAGTCTTCTATAGCTGTCAGCAGGCAGGTAGTCCCTCAACACTTTCTGATTAGCCTTGACATAGCGACGGTTCATGCGGTCCACCATCAGCAGATAGCTTGGCGTAGCTTCAATCCTCGCCACCTCACTGCGGAAGATTGGCATGAGGAATGACATCTGAACCAGTTCTCCCTGCTTCATCTTCATCGTGCCGTTCACAGTAAAGACTGCATCACCGTGGGGGATAGTAAGTTCCACCTTCGATGACAGATACTGTTGCGCCACGTCATCAGGCTTTACGATTGTCTTGCTGCTCTTGCAACCCACAAGCAACAATGATAAAAGCACAATCATTGACAATTGAACGTTGAACGTTGACCGTTTACTATTATTCATTTTCCATTCTCCATTTTCCATTCTCCATTACCAATTATTCCCTGATGTATTTCTTCTGCCTGATCTTCCTGTCTATGGTAGCCGACTGGCTTCCTTTTTCCTTGGCCTGCTGCCAGAAATCCAGGGCTTTTTCCGTTTCGCCCGTATGGAAATAAATATCGCCACAATGCTCCAGCACTTCAGCACTCAAAGCCTCGTCGTTCTGCAACGCCTGGTCGATATAAATCTTCGCCTGCTCATAGTTGCCTTTTTCAAAAAGAATCCAGGCATAGGTATCTAAGTAAGTAGCGTTATTAGGCTCTGCCTTCACCGTCTTGTAGCTCATCTCCTCAGCCTTATCCAGGTCGCGACGCTCCAAAGACAGATAATAGGCATAGTTATTGAGTGCCATGATGTTGTTGGAATTGTACTCCAAGGCTTTTTCGTATGCCCGGTAGGTGTCGCTCATCGACTTCTTGGTATGATAAGCATCGCCCATGATAGCATAAAAGTCACTCACCACATTCTGGTCGCTCTCATCCGTCACATGAGTCAATGCCCTTTCACAAACGCTGATTACGCTGTCCGTTTGTTGCGTCTGGTTATAGCCGATAGCCAAGTAATAATAGAATTCCAGCATATCAGGGTTGGCTTCCGTTCCTGTCTGGCAGATATCAATCACCCCTGCATAATCCTCTTTCTTAACAGCTTCTCCTAAAAGAGTCATACGGGCTGTGGTATTGGTAGGCTCAATCTGGAGTACCTGTTGCAGCACAGGTATTGCCTTGTCCGTCATATTCTTGGAATAAAGGTATTGCGCATAGAGCATAGGCAGTTGTGAATCATCGGGTTCCTGCTCCATGATACGGTCAAAAAGATTGATGACGAGGGTACTGTCTTTCTGATTACCTTCATTACGGATAATCAAACGGCGCATCACATCCACTTTAGTCTCAGCATCCACTTTCCTGTTCAGCAAAACAGAATTCAGCTGGTTGTCATACTTCTCAGTCTGCCCTGTCTGCTCATAATAAGCAGCCAATGAGTACATAGCCAGCGCATTGTCAGGCTCCGCCTTCAATATTTTCTGATAGATGGCATAAGCCTGGTCATATTTCTCTTTCTGCATATAAGCATCACCCAAGATTACCTGATAGCGGTAGTCTGTGGGGAACTCATCTGCCAACGACTGCAGCTCAGCCATCGCTTTATCCTCTTCTCCCTGCTGGTCATAGATAGCGAATTTCTGCATGGAAATCTGTTCGTTCTTGCCCATACGGACCTCCAATCGGTTGAGCAATTCTATCGAACGGTCATATTTAGCCTGACGGTTATAAATCTGCAGAAGACTGTATAGTATGTCAATCTTTCCAGGGAAACGCTTCCCCATATCCTCCAGCAACTCAGCCGCCTGATCGAGTTTGTTCTGCTGCATATAAAGGTTAGCGAGGCCTTGCGCATACCAATAGTTGTCAGGAGCATTCTCCACAGCCTTAGCCAGCGTTTCCATTCCCAAGTCAGTTTGTTTCAGCACAATATAATACTGAGCCAGTTCATAGAGTGCAGAAGCCGAGTTAGGGCGGATGGCCAGACAATGCTGCAGCATGTCAAACGATGCGTCATACTGTTTCTGAATGCGCAGACGCGTCGCTTCATGGAAATAGTAATCGTACTTCCTGTCCTGCTCATCTGCATTTTGGGCTTGCAGCAACACAGGCATTGCTAATCCCAAGCAAAACAATAATATGGATAATCTAATTTTCAATTGCCAATGTTCAATATTCAATGTTCAATGTTCAATGTTTATCGTTGTCCTGAGTGTCCGAATCCACCAGCACCACGTTCTGTCTCATCCAGCACTTCCACCTCTTGCCATTCAGCCTGCTCATGACGGGCTATCACCATTTGAGCCACTCGCTCACCATCGTTGATGACAAAAGGCTCTTCTGACAGATTAACCAGGATGATGCATATTTCTCCACGATAATCGGCATCTATCGTCCCGGGAGAGTTCAACACCGTGATTCCTTTTTTTATCGCCAGTCCGCTACGAGGGCGAACCTGTGCCTCAAAGCCCGGAGGCAAGGCGATATACAATCCGGTAGGAACCAACGCCCGCCGTAAAGGCTTCAACGTGATTGGCTCATTCAGATTAGCCCGCAAGTCCACTCCTGCCGACTGAGGAGTGGCATATTGTGGCAACTGATGGTGAGATTTATTGATGATTTGTACCTTCATAATTGCATAAGTTTACTAATTAGTTGCGAAAATACAGCTTTTCTCCCATATATTTTATACTTTTGTAGTTAATTTAAACTAAGAGATGAAAAAATGGATTGGAGTAAACTGATTTCCGCCAAAAGATTCGGATTGGAAGAGTTCCACGAAGACAGGCATGAAAACCGTACTGAGTTTCAACGCGACTTTGACCGCTTGATATTTTCCCCGCCTTTCAGAAGGTTGCAGAATAAGACTCAGGTTTTCCCTTTGCCAGGGAGCATCTTTGTGCACAACCGCCTGACGCACAGCATAGAGGTTTCCTGCGTAGGCCGTTCATTAGGCAACGATGTGGCTCGTGGCATCTTAGAGAAAAGGCCTGAGTTACAATCCACCAACCTGCCTGAGATTGGCGCCATCGTATCAGCCGGATGCCTGGCACACGATTTAGGCAATCCGCCTTTCGGGCATTTTGGCGAAAGGGCTTTCTCCACTTTCTTCTCTGAGGGCAAAGGATTTCCGCTGAAAGCAGCGTTTACGGATGAGCAATGGAATGACCTGACCCATTTTGAAGGCAACGCCAACACCTTCAGGCTGCTCACGCATCAGTTTGAGGGGCGACGAAAAGGAGGTTTCGTACTGACCTACTCCACTTTGGCAAGCATCGTGAAATACCCCTATTCATCGAGCCATGCTAATAAAAAGGGCAAGTTCGGCTTCTTTACCTCAGAGCGTGAAAGCTATGAGCGTATTGCCGAAGAACTGGGGGTTAAGAAGGTGGGCGACCAAATGTATGCGCGTCATCCGCTGGTTTATCTGGTGGAAGCGGCTGATGATATCTGCTATGAAATCATGGATATCGAAGACTCTTTCAAGCTGAAGATTCTCTCCCTGCAGGAGACTAAAGACCTGCTGTTAGCTTATTTCCCGGAAGAGCGAAGGGAGAAAATGGAAAAGACGCTGGGGTATGTGAGCGACCATAACGAACAGATTGCATATCTGCGTTCTAATGTCATCGGCCTGCTGACTCACGAATGTACGCAGGCTTTCTTAGACAATGAGGAGAAAATACTCAACGGTGAGTTTGAAGGCTCGCTTATCAGCCATATATCCGAGTTGCCAGCACAAGCCTACAAGACTTGCGCCAAACTGGCTTTCGAACGTATCTATAAGTCACGCGACGTAGTGGATATCGAGGTGGCAGGCTTCCGCATCATCGGCACACTGATTGACTTGATGACAGAAGCCGTTCTCTCACCCGAGAAAGCTTACTCTCAGCTGCTTATCAACAGGGTGTCAAGCCAATATAATATGAAAGCGCCTGCACTCTTTGACAGAATACAGGCGGTATTGGATTATGTATCAGGCATGACTGATGTCTTTGCACTCGACCTTTACAGGAAGCTCAATGGCAACAGCCTACCGGCAGTGTAATGTAATTGACAATTGATCATTGGCAATTATTCATTCTTCATTTTATAAATGACTTTGTTCTGACCAGAAGTAAAGCGTGCGGCATTGGGTTCGTCCTTGAGGAAAGATTCCACATGTCGCATGCGTTTTTCTTCCAAGATCTCATCCACAGCTATCAGAATGCCAGTCTCTTCCACATCACCGAAGCCATAGTTGATGGCTGTGCCGAACATTCGCATGGTAGGACTGAGGTTCATATAAGCGTTCACCAGGGGAGGAATGTTATACCCCATCTTACGAATCTCGCTATGCAGTACCTTATAGTCTTCCTTGAAAGTGTCATTCGGGAAGAGCTTCGCCAGTTCCTGCTCGTCGCTCTCAATCACCAACGGCTTCATGGGCGTAATCAGCTCGTCTTTATCGCCGAAATGCTTGCGCAGGAAATAGAGGATCATATCCCTACCCTTGCGGATATAAGAAGGATACATCGTCACCTTGCCGAAGAAATAGCGCACGTTAGGCTTGATCACCATCAGGGCACCCAGGCCATCCCACAGGTTATCAAGCGCGAAAAGGCCCTTGCTGCCTGCCCTCGTGCCCTGATATTCCAGTGTCACGAAAGAGCGGGCCAGCTCAATAGTGGTAGGCATATATTCCTTGAGGAACTTCTCTGAGAAATGGAACATGTGCGCCGTAGCTAATAAAGGCTGTCCGTCAGGACCATACTGCACGTCAGTACCTAATATATATCTGTATCCGCCTAAGATTTCCTCAGCCTCGGGATCCCACACAATCAGCTGCTTGTAAGGGTTTTCCATGATGTCAAACTCATCGATATCCATCGACTTGCCTGTACCTCCGCCAGCTGCACGGAACGCTATCTCGCGCAATCTGCCTATCTCCTTCATGGTGTTGGGCGCATTATGAGCCGTCACGATATAGATCTGGTTATGACTCTTGTTGGTCATTCTCAAGCGCTTGTCTTCTGTCAGCTCAGCTTTCAGCAAGTCCCTGCTGATGGGCTGTATAATATCCTCCATTATCATAATCTGTCAGTTTCTTGCAGCAGTCTGAATCAGGCATGCTGGGGTATATTCAGTTTATAAACAATTTCCTTTACATATTGTGCCCACTCATGTGGTGTCTTAGAATGGTCGAAGGTCTGCCAGGGTATGGGCTTGCCGATGGTCACGGTGAAGGTCTTATGACGGTTCTTGAACATCTCGTCAGCCAGGTAGAGCATTGCGATATTGAACTTGATGCCCAGCCACTTGCAGACATTGGCGAGATTGTAGAAGAAGTCGGAGTTTCGCCCGTCAAAGTGAATAGGCACCACATCACGCTGATAGTGGACACTTTTAGTTATAAAAGTCTTCTTCCAGTCGATATCCTTGATTACTCCGTTCTGCTTACGAGAGCAAAGTCCGGCAGGGAACATAATCAGCTGGTCCTCTTTTGAGGAGAAGCCCGCCTCCACCCTTTTGGGGAAGTCTTTCGCCTGCTTGCCCGTTTTATTGATAGGTATAAAAAAAGGAGCCAATCCGTGCAAGTTCATCAGCAGGTCGTTCACCAGGAACTTGATCTTGCCTTGATAATGCTCCCCCAACACAGCTCCGAGCGCCAGTCCGTCTTGTCCGCCCAACGGATGATTGGAAACGAAGGTATAGGACTTGCCGTCTTTCGGCAGATTCTCCTCTCCTTTCACCACAATCTTATCATCTAAGAATTCCAAAGCGCCCTTCGCAAAGTCCACACCCTGCTTGTCGCCTATCTGCCTCAAAAACATATTAAGCTCATCCTGATGCACGATGCGCTTCAGGTATGAGATAACAAAGCCGGGCACGTATTTTGCCTTATCGGGAGCCTTTTCCCGCAGCACTTTATCTATATCAATCAAAAAGACAGAGTCGTCAGCCATTCTTACTTAAAAAGTACAATTCGGGTGCAAATTTAATTTATCTTTTGATTATTTAAAAAGATTTTTCAAGAAAAAGCAACAATAAGTTATGGAAAAAGCCATATTTGTTGCTGCAAGGCAGGAATGATGACACATCTTTTAAAACATGATCGCCATATTTTTGTCTCTTTTGACAACTTTCCGGGGCATGTTTGTGGTGATTTCACGATATTTATTTAATTCTGCAACAAATGTAATGATTTCAATGAAGAAGCAGAACAAAGAATATGAATAAATTACCCATATTCAAGAAAGAAAAGGCTGTCAGACATCAGAGCTATTTCTCACAATATGCCAAGGAGTTTGAGGGAGTTTTCTCTTTCCAGAATGACTACATACTGAAAGCAGAGCGGAAGCCAGATATGCAACACGTAATACTGCCCTTCGCTAAATAAAACGTTTCAAATCGGGTATAGGCGAATGACCGTTTGGGTATAGGCGAATGATTGTTTGGGTATAGGCGAACGGTTCCTTCCCCACGAGACATTCCTTTCTCTTAGGTGAGGGAGTTCTTTCTCTTACGTGAGAGAGTTCCTTTTCAGATACTAATAGTATCCCGTTTTTATGGGCAATAACGGTCACAAATGGT
>JAFUVZ010000063.1 GCA_017471185.1 Bacteroidaceae bacterium | reverse complement strand
GATTATGGGACTTCGTGATGCCGACGGTCTTCATAGGTTGCTGGATATTCCAAGCGATGAGGTAGTGACTTCTGTCATTGCTTTAGGTTATGGCAAAGCAGTGCCCAATCGTCCTGTTCGTAAACAATTGCATGAGATACTTCGAATATTTTAAAGGTTTGACAACATTAAATATGAAGTCCCTCCTGTAAAAAGGAGGGATTTCTTTGTTTAAATACATACTATTTTTTATCTTTGCCTTAAATAATGCCATGAAGACATGAAGAAGATAAGGATAGGGCTGCTGCCACGCATCTTGATAGCCATTGTGCTGGGCATCATTATCGGTCAGGTTTTCCCGCTTGGACTGGTAAGGGTGTTTGAAACGTTCAATTCGATCTTCAGTCAGTTCCTGGGCTTCTGTATTCCGCTAATCATCGTAGGACTCGTTACCATCGCCATCGCCGATATCGGGCAGGGGGCAGGTAAGATGCTGCTGGTCACTGTGTTCCTGGCCTACGGATGTACGCTGTTGGCAGGCTTCCTCTCTCTCTTCACAGGCCTTACTTTCTTCCCTCCGCTCATCACTTCCGGAGTTCCTTTGGAAGAAATCTCTGAGGCGCAAGGCGTGGAGCCCTATTTCAGTGTGAAGATTCCTCCGCTGATGGATGTGATGACCTCGCTCGTGCTGGCTTTCGTGCTGGGCTTGGGTGCTGCTACGCTGAAGACCGACTACCTGAAGAATGTGGCGCGCGACTTCCAACAAATAATTATCAAGACAATTAGTAGTGTAATCCTGCCTTTGTTGCCACTTTATATTTTTGGTATCTTCCTGAATATGACGCATACTGGGCAGGTTTTCTCCATCCTCGTGGTGTTCATCAAGATTATCGGAATCATCTTTGCCCTTCATATACTCTGGCTGATATTGCTTTATGTGGTGGCCGGAGGCATTTTGCATCGCAATCCGTTCAAGTTGTTGTGGACAATGATGCCGGCTTACTTCACCGCATTGGGCACGCAATCTTCAGCAGCTACGATTCCTGTGACTTTGGAACAGGCTAAGAAGAATGGCGTGAGCGATGAGGTGGCTGGCTTCGTGATTCCGCTTTGTGCAACGATCCATCTGTCGGGCAGTATGCTGAAGATTGTGGCTTGTGCGTTGGCACTGATGATTATGCAGGGTATGCCTTACAGCATCGGTATGTTCGCAGGCTTCATCTGTATGCTGGGCATCACGATGGTAGCTGCCCCAGGTGTGCCCGGTGGGGCTATTATGGCAGCGTTGGGCGTGTTGCAGTCGATGTTAGGATTCGATGATGCTGCCCAGGCTTTGATGATCGGACTTTATATCGCGATGGATAGCTTCGGCACCGCTTGCAACGTAACGGGCGACGGAGCTATCGCGCTGGTGATTGATAAATTTAAGAAAAAGAAAATATGAAAAGACTGTTGTTTTGCTTAATGGGCTTGTTTGCCCTTGCGACATTCGCTTTAGCTGGCGATGTTGAAGTGGTGGATCTCGGCGATGGACACGGAATGGTTCGCGTTAACCCCACACAGAAGTATCTGATTCTGCCTGTGGAAGATACAGCACCAGATGTAAGTATCAGCGTGATGGTGGACAATGTTCAGGTAGAGACGTTTACCGTTCGTCTGGCTCTCAAGAAAGTGGACTATACCGTTCCTTACGATGTGTCTAAGTATGCAGGCAAGCATGTGGTGCTGCGATTCGCGATGAATCCTTTGGAGAGGGGTGGAGCCCGTCCGAAAGTGAAGGAATCCGTTTTCAGCAATAACCTGGCTTTGGCCAACAGCTATGACGCTTCTAACAAGGAGACCTTGTGGCGTCCGGTATATCATTTCTCACCAGCTTGGGGTTGGATGAACGATCCTAACGGTATGGTATATAAAGACGGCGAGTATCATCTGTTCTATCAGTATAACCCTTACGGTTCTCGTTGGGGAAACATGAATTGGGGTCATGCTATCAGTCGCGACTTGGTGTCGTGGGAGCATATGCCCGTGGCTATTTCTCCTGATGGCTTGGGTACTATCTTCAGTGGTTCGGCTGTGGTCGATAAGGACAATACCGCTGGCTTCGGCGCTAATGCTATCGTGGCTTTCTACACCCAGGCGAGTGCCCGACAAATGCAGAGTATCGCCTATAGTACCGACAACGGTCGTACATTTAAGAAATATGCCGGCAACCCGGTCCTGACAGCTGACGTGCCCGATTTCCGCGATCCGAAGGTTTCCTGGAACGAGGCTACCCGCAAGTGGGTCATGGCGTTAGCCGTTGGTCAGGAAATTCGCTTCTACTCTTCTCCTAACCTGAAGGATTGGACCTATGAGAGCAATTTTGGCGAAGGCCAAGGTAATCACGGAGGCGTGTGGGAATGTCCTGATCTGTTTGAGCTGCCTGTGGCTGGTACCAACCAGAAGAAGTGGGTGCTGATTGTGAACATCAATCCTGGCGGCCCGTTCGGAGGAAGCGCTACCCAATATTTCGTGGGCTCGTTTGACGGACATAAGTTCGTGAATGAATCGCCGAAGGCCACCAAGTGGATGGACTACGGCAAGGATCATTATGCTACCGTTACCTGGAGTAATGCACCCCAGAACCGAGTGATCGCTTTGGCCTGGATGAGCAACTGGCAGTATGCTAACGAGGTGCCAACCATGCAGTTCCGCAGTTCTAACTCTGTGCCTCGCGACCTGAAGCTGTTCGTGAAGGATGGCGAGACCTATATGCAGTCGGCTCCTTCTCCAGAGCTGCTGAAACTGAGAGGCGCTAAGGTGATGAGTAAATCGTTCAGCGTAGGAAAATCATATACTATCGGTAAGCTGATGGATGGTAACAAGGGTACTTACGAAATCTTGATGACCGTTCGTCAGAAGAAACAGGGCAACCTGAGCTTCCGCTTGCAGAACGAGCAAGGCGAGGAGATTGAGTATCGGTTGGATATGGGCAAGCGTGAGCTGACCTGCATACGCGATAAGAGTGGCGAGACGGCTTTCAGCAAGGATTTCATCACTCCCTCCGTTACCCAAGTGGATGGGGGCGACCTGGAGCTTAGGTTCTTCATTGACCGTTGCAGTGTGGAGGCTTTCGCTAATGACGGACGCTTCGTGATGACCAGTCTGGTATTCCCGCATACTCCTTATAATAAAGTGACCTTCAGCGCTGAAGGCGGTAGTGTTCAGGTGAAGAACTTTACAGTTTATAATTATTGAACATTGGAGACAAAAGCTCTCCCCCTTAGTAAGGGGGAGTACGGCAGAGCCGGGAGGGGGTATGTTGATCTGACATTTATATATGTTGCCAGTTCACTTTTACATACCCCTCAGTCAGCAAGCTGACAGCTCCCCTTACTATGGGGAGCAGCTCTTGAGACCATCGACTTTTTGTAACTTGTATAAAAACTAATAATTAATAATAATGAGTAATCAAAATCAATCTAAAATGGCGAAGCTGATGCCCGTGATGCTCTGCTTCTTCGCTATGGGCTTTGTTGATCTGGTCGGCATCGCCTCAAACTACGTAAAGGACGACTTGCAGTTGACGGACTCAGTCGCTAATATCTTTCCGTCGCTGGTGTTCTTCTGGTTCCTGATCTTCGCTGTGCCTACAGGCATGCTGATGAACAGGATTGGCCGCAAGAAGACCGTGTTGTTGTCTTTAGTGGTGACTGTGTTCTCATTGTTGCTGCCTCTGTTTGGCAATTCATTCGTCATCATGCTCGTTTCCTTCTCCCTGCTGGGTATTGGTAACGCATTGATGCAGACTTCTGTCAATCCGTTGGTTTCATCCGTCATCGGAGGCGAGAACCTGGCTTCCACGCTGACTTTCGGTCAGTTTATCAAGGCCATCGCTTCGTTCTCCGCTCCTTATCTGGCTATGTGGGGAGCTACACAGCTTATTCCCGACTTCGGCTATGGCTGGCGAATCCTCTTCGGCATTTTCCTCGTAGTGGCTGTCATCGCGGCTTTGGTGCTGGGCGCAACCAAGATAGAGGAAGAACCTATCGAGGGCAAGCCTTCCACTTTCATTGAGTGCTTCCAGTTGCTGGGTAAGCCTATCGTGCTGCTGTCATTCTTCGGCATCATGTGCCACGTGGGTATCGACGTAGGTGTGAATACCACAGCTCCGAAGATTCTGATGGAGCGATTGGGTATGACCTTGAACGAGGCAGCTTTCGCTACCAGTCTGTATTTCATCTTCCGTACCGTTGGTTGCTTGACAGGCTCTTTCTTCCTGCGTGTGATGAAGGCCCGTACTTTCTTCACCATCAGCTTGGTGATGATGGCGTTGAGCATGATTCTGCTCTTCGTAGGCGAGAGCCGTTGGTTACTCTATGCAGGCATCGCCCTCGTGGGTTACGGCAACTCCAACATCTTCTCCATCGTGTTCAGTCAGGCTCTGCTTTCTGTGCCTGAGAAGCAGAACGAGGTGAGCGGTCTGATGATCATGGGCCTCTTCGGTGGCACCATCTTCCCATTGATCATGGGTTTCGCCAGTGACGCTATGGGCCAGGCAGGAGCCGTGCTCGTTATGGCTGTCGGCGTGATTTATCTGTTAACGTTTATCAAACAAGTTAAAGCATAAAATATTATGAAAGACATCGTTGTAGGAATGGGTGAGGCGTTGTTTGATTGCCTGCCCGATGGAAAGAAGATAGGTGGCGCGCCGGCAAACTTCGCCTATCATGTCTCTCAGTTTGGATTCAAGAGCTGCGTGGTCAGCGCAGTAGGTAATGACGAGGATGGCGATGAAATCATGCGCATCTTCAATCAGCGCGGACTGAATACGCAGATAGAGCGCGTGCCCTTCCCAACCGGCACCGTTCAGGTTACGCTTGACGAAAAAGGCATCCCGTCATACGAGATCAAGAAGGGTGTGGCTTGGGACAATATACCTTTCACGAACGAACTGAAGGAGTTGGCTCACAATGCCCGTGCCGTATGCTACGGCTCTCTGGCTCAGCGTAGTGCCGTGAGTCATGATACCATCGTGCGATTCCTGAAGGAAATGCCGGAGGACGCTGATACCCTGAAGATATTCGACATCAACCTTCGTCAGAACTTCTATACCGCAGACTTGCTGGAGGAATCAATGTCAAGCTGCAATGTGTTGAAGATTAACGACGAAGAGCTGGAACTGGTAAGCCGCATGTTCGGATTCCATTCTATCTCTCAGCAAGACAAATGTTGGATTCTGCTGGCTAAGTATGGTCTGAAGATGCTAATCCTGACCTGTGGCACTGACGGAAGCTATGTGTTCACTCCAGGCAAGATTTCCTTCCAGCCAACACCCAGAGTGCCTGTAGCAGACACCGTTGGCGCAGGCGATAGCTTCACGGGCGCATTCACTGCTGCTATCCTGGCAGGCAAGCCTGTTGAGGAAGCACACAAGCTGGCTGTTGAGGTCAGTGCCTTCGTGTGTACCCAGAGTGGAGCGATGCCTGTGCTCCCTGATGAGCTGAAGGCCAACTTCTAAGAAAACTTTAGGCATATAGAAAAAGGTTGATACTTTCCGGGTATCAACCTTTTCTGTTTTATAGGGAAAACTTCTGTTTACTTGGTCAGCAGGAATGTTCCTTGACCAATCATATTGCCGTCGGCGAAGATATCCACGCGATAATTGCCGGCATAGAGCACTTCGTTCACGTCCCAATAAACGGTAACGGCCTGTTCCTCACCTGTGTACTCGATATACTTCTTGATAGAGTAAGCCAACTGGCGGTTCTCAAAAGTAAAGGTATCATTACGGTCCTTCGTCAGGATATCGTTGTCGGGCTTGGTGATACGGATGTAAACCGTCTTCTCACCAGCCTGAGCCGTGATATTCTTGGCGATATTGAAAGAGATGCGGAACTTCTGGATATCCTTCACCTTCTTAGCCTCCTTGCCTCGCTTATTCTGTGGGAAGAGGTAGATGTTGTTAGCGTCCAGCTGAGAGGCGAGGGTAACCTGTTTGGTCAGCGTCTTGCGCTCCTCGCTTAGCGAGCTTACCTGGCGTGTAGCCTGTTCGTATTTCTCTGTTACCTCAGCAATCTGCACGCGTTGCTGCTCAGTCAGTCGGTTCAGCGAGTCAATCTGGTTCACGTAGCCCACCATCACCTTGCGCAAGGTAGCCAGCTCGTTTTTCAGGCGACGTATCTCTGTGGCGTTGGTACTCTTTACGGTACGCAGTTCCTCCAGCAATCGCTGCGTCTTGATCTGCTCCTGCTCCAGGAGCTGAGCCAGTGAGTCGTTGGCCACCGTCATCTTCAGCTCGTCATACTGCTGGGAGAAATTAGTATATTCGTTCTCCAGATCCTCTTTCTCCAGTCTGAATTCCTCCAGCATCTCTCTGTTAGCCTGCTTCTCCATAAAGAGCAGGTAAGTGATTCCCACCAATGCTGCCAGCAGGACGGCACCTATGATTCCTAATAACGTGTTCTTTTTCATAATACACAGTCTTTATTAATAAAAACGCTGCAAATGTACACATTTTTATTGGAAATCAAAAAAGCTGCGCCATAATGACGCAGCTTCTAAATAGTTTTAACTAAATCCTACAAGATTTTAGAGGTTTGGATTCATCATATACTTCTTAGGTGTAGTGCCTGTATGTTTCTTGAAAAAGGCGATAAAGGCAGAAGGCGATGAGAAGCATAGTGACTCGCTTATCTCCATAATGGTGTGCTTTTGGTCTAAGAGCAAAGCTTTTGCGTCAAGCATCAGGTAGCGGTTGATCCATTCGCCAGCCAGTTGCCCGCTTGCTTGCATCACCAGTTGGGAGAGATATTTAGGAGTCAGGCAGATCTTGTCGGCGTAGAATGAAATGCTATGTTCCTGTCTATAATGCTGGTGTACCAACAGCAGGAACTGCTGGAACACTTGTTGCGAGCGGCTGGCTTGAGCCTGGTTTCTGAGTGCTGAACTTTGCCTCATGCTGTTGTAGCCAGAGCTCATTAAAACCTGGATGTAGCCTTTCACAGCTTTCTCTTTATACAGGTTGTCAGGCTCTTCAATTTTTCGTTCTATGAGATGGAAAAGGGTCAATATCTCCTCTATTGCATCATCTTGTATATGATAAGATGGTGTTATGAGTAACTGTTGGCGCACGAGAGAATTGTCGATAGAATCATCCTCATAATATCCTTTGTTAAAGATGCAGATGATGGTCTGTGCGTCGGTTGAGCAGGAAATGTCCTCAATGATGGTTTTTTCAGGAATGAAGGTCATGTCAAGCTGGCGTAAGCAACAGCTATGCAGGTTCATGCCTATGGTGATTTCACCCTGCAGACATATTAGGATTGCATTCTGCTGTATCTGATGAGGCAAGTGAGTATCGCCTGTCAAGGCTTTCTGGCAGTCACCCCAGGATTCACAGATGCAGAAACCTTCATCCAACTGGTATCGTTTGTTCTCCTTCATGGTGTAAAGATAATGCAGATAAAGGAATTTCACAAGCATTATTCGACCTTTTTGATATTTTTGCCGTTAATTGAATAATAATAAAGAAACTGAATCTTCCTACCTTTGCAAAAATTAAAATTGAGAGTATGAAAAGATCAATCGTTTTAATGATCACTGTTTCATTTTTCATGATACAGATGTTGGCACAGTCGAATCAACCCCAAGAGATCATGGGTAAATGGTTTGCAGTTAGTGAACAGGCGCCTGTCACTTTTTCTTTGCACCCAGACGGATCCTTCAGCCTTGTGAACGAAGCTTTCTCTGGAATGACGATGAACGGGAGATATGCTATTAATACTCAGACATCTCCTTTGGAAATTGACTTGACCGGAATGGACACAGGAATGGATGGGTTGGGTCTTCTGGAAGTGTCTGACAGTAGTATGAAACTAATCGTCAGCTTTGGTCCTGCTGGATACGTACAACGCCCTAAAACGTTGGATGCTTCATTCTCAGACTTGGCAACCAAATACTTCTGCTTCTATCGCGATATTCATACTTTAGAGGCTGTGGATAAGGCTCCGGCAACTATACCAGACGATGCTAAACTGGCTTTTGAGCGTAACCAAAGGCTGGGCGCTGGCATCTGCCTCAATGGAGTCGTGGATGGTAACTCTTTCAGGGGGTCTGTTCCGGATATGCCCTTGACTGATGAACAGATCAAGGCGATAGCAGATGCTGGTTTCAAAAGTGTCAGGCTCTGCACTACGTGGACAAAGCATTGTCTTTCGCAAAGGCCATATACCATCGATCCTGCCTTCCTGTGTAAAGTGGATGATATAGTGGAACGGTGTCTGGCGAACGGATTGGCGGTCTCCATTGATATGCATTATTATCCTTATATCAATATGGATGATGAAGACCCATTTGTTAATTATGAGGAGAACTTCAATCGTCTGGCAATCTTATGGGAACAAATAGCCACTTATTTTAAGGATAAGCCCGATGACTTGGTCTTCTTTGACTTACTCAACGAACCCAACATACGCATGGGGGCTGATAAATGGAATGAGACGTTCAATAGTCTTATTAAACTGGTGAGGAAGACAAATCCTGATAGAACACTCATCATCAGTACTCCTAACTTGGGACAACATTGGACTGTCAACCAACTTGAGTTGCCATCAGATGACTGGAACCTCATCGTGCAAGTGCATTATTATCTGCCCCATACATTTACTCACCAAGGTCTTAGCTATGCACGAGCTGAAGGAACTGAGGGTACTCTGTGGTCAGGATCAGAGTCAGAGCGAAAACCTATAGTGGCAGACCTGGATTATTGTTTTCAATGGAGTCAGCGCAATGGCAGGCCTATTTATGTAGGGGAATATGGCGTGGTAGAAGATGCTGATCCTGATTCAAGAGCTAAATATATGGGATTTCTGAAATATGAGTTTGAGAAGCGTGGGTTCAGCAGTCATATTTGGGGACTGCGTGAAGTATTCGGTTTCTTCAATCCTGAAAACAATAGTTTCGACCGGCAGATTATCGACGCTCTGAGGCTTCATGAAACAGTCTGGATACCTCAAAAGCCAGCTGGTGGCCTTTATAATGATCCGACAGTAAACCACCATATTTCCGGACATTGGGGCGACCAAGGTGACGGAACCTATCGCAACCCCGTGCTGGCCGTAGATTTCAGTGACCCTGACCCTATTCGCGTCGGTAACGATTATTATATGGCAGCATCTACTTTTGAAAGTGTGCCTGGTGTCACCATTCTTCATTCTGCTGATTTGGTGAACTGGGAGATTCTGGGGGGAGTGTTCGACCACTTGGATAAATTTAGCAATGAATTTAAGCCTTCGAGAATGAACCGTTACAATGAAGGTGTATATGCGCCAAGTTTGCGCTATCATAATGGAAAATTCTATGTTTATGTGAATTTCCTGACCGACGGAATGTTTGTCTGTACGGCAGATAAGCCAGAAGGGCCCTGGCATACCCAACGTCTGAGAGACAAGAACGGAAAAGAGCTGAAAACGCTCAACTGGACTGATCCTTGTCCTGTTTGGGATGATGAAGGTAATGGTTATCTGGCAGCAAGTAGGCCGGGGGGCTACAGATACTGGTATAGCTATTTGTTCCAGATGAACCCTGAAGGCACTCAGTTGTTGGATGCTGACGTGGATCACCTGAATGAGGAGAATGTCATTTATCAGTTTGATAGAGGTGGTGGAACAGTCTATTCTCCTCATCAGTCATCGGAAGGTAACAAAATATATCGCAGAAACGGCTATTATTATTTAGTTCATATAGAATTCTTGCAGCAAGGTGCTGGCACGCACGTTTACAGATCAAAATACCTTTATGGAACTAAGCCTGACGGCACTCCTGGAAAGCCGGGTGACTTAGGCGAATATGAGACATATCGGATGGATGCACCTTCACCCGTTGAGATATCAGACAGCAATGATCAAGCAGCTGCATATTATGGTCAGTTGCATCCTCAGAAACTCCCTGGTCAAGGTGGGCTGGTTGATACGCCTGATGGAAGATGGTACTACATGGCTCAGTTTACTGATGGAAATGCAGGAGGCAGGCAACCCCATTTGCTGCCTGTTACTTGGATAGAAGACTGGCCTGTGGTGGGCGTAGATCCAGATTCTGAGCTTCATGGCAAAATGGCGTGGAGCTTACCCAAACCCATCACTTCTGACAAGATTGTTCTTCCTCAGCAAAGTGATGATTTCAGCTCGGATGAACTGAAACCTTTCTGGGCATGGAATCATCAGCCCGACGATAGCAAGTGGTCTTTGTCGGAAAGGCCTGGCTTCATGAGAATCTATGCCAGTCCTACTTCTGATGGATCAGACTTCTTTTTCAAAGTATGCAATACGCTCAATCAACGATCTATGAGATGTGAAAAAGCCAGTGTGACAGTGAAGGTTGATATCAGCCATTTGTCTGAAGGACAGCGTGCTGGTATAGCTCATTTCAATGGTGGAGCAGACTACGCTTTGGCTGGAGTGGTAAAACAAGAAGGAAAAGTGCTGCTGCTGACCGACCAAGGTAAATCAAGCTCGTATTATTCGAAGCCTGTCATCTCGAGAAATGAACCGCTTATAGGCGAAGAATTGCCAAGTTCCACAATCCTCTATCTGCGCACGGAATGGGATATGTATGACACAGCGCATTTCTCATGGAGCATTGACGGCCAGCTGTTCCATCCTTATGATATAAGCTATCACATGGTATCTGGTAATTTCCGTGGGGATATGACGGGATTGTTTACTTTCAACAACCATGGTGGAGGCTATATTGATATAGATTATTTTGATTATCAAGTAACCAATAAATAATATGAAAAAGAATTTGATTCTATTCGTTGCATGTGTTTTCTTTTCTATACAGCTGAAGGCACAACAGTGTGAAGTGATCTTTGACCTGAATTATGATACGGCTGACAAGATTGAGGCTGTATGTGTGAAACAAGGATGTGCTATACCGTTAGATAAGAAACCGTTCCCTGAGCGTGAAGGCTATCGGTTCGGCGGATGGTACACTTCAAAGGAGGGCAAAGCGGCTGATGAATGGCTCTTTGGCAAAATGGTAGGCATGATAGGTGCCTTCATGAACCAGGAAAACGATTCTATGAAAGTGGAGAAGCCCATGACGCTTTTTGCGCGATGGATAGCACCAACGCATATCGTGGATGCCGAAGGACTTAACCGAATGAGGAATGACCTTCATGGATGGTATGTCCTTGATAATGACATTGATCTGTCAGATATAGATGATTGGGTGCAAGTGGGTGAATATGAAGCCAACTATGAATGGGCCGAAGGAGAATGGTGGCGTAACGCTTTCAAAGGGAAATTTGACGGCCAGGGGCATACCATCCGTAACTTGAGGCTTACAAAACCTACCGCTGAGAAGAAAGCGATGTTCGGATCAATGGCAAATGGAGAAATCTGCAACCTGGTATTGGAAGATTGCATGATAGACATGAATACCACCGCTATGTATGTGGCTCCGTTAGTAGGTATCATGAAGCAAGACGGTGGCCGAACTGCTTCCATCACAAATGTTCAGGTGAAAAACGCACGCTTTGATGTAAACCTGAATAATTCGATAGGCGCCTTTTCTGGAGTAACTGCTCTGACGGTAGGTGCTTGGAACGGTACCGTCAGCCGTTGCTCCGTACAGGGCGAGATGAATATTTCTTTCACTGGAACTGGCGGAGGAGAACTGTATGTCGGAGGATTGGCTGGTGAGAATTACTGTGAAGTGCATGACTGCCAGGCTGACTTCACTATAAATCTTCATTTCCGTCAGCCTAAGATAGAAGGAGAGTTTAAGGCCTTTGTGGGTGGATTAGTCGCCTCTGCCACTACGGTTACTGATTGTGAAGCGAATGCAGTGATTAATATAGATGGTGACCCATTGACAGACCAACTCTTTATAGGTGGTCTCGTGGGTAGCGAACGATATGGCGAGATTTCGCAGAGTACTGCTAAAATGCGAGCTCGTCTTAGTGGCATGAAGCAGGCTCAGATTGGTGGAATCGTGGGCGAGTTTAACAAGACATACGGAGGTATAGGTGCAGCTTTGGGAACAAAGAAGACTTCTGTTCACGATTGCCATGCAGAGATGGATATCCAGGCAGACCCTGACATTAGGCTGGTGCGTGGCGCTATATCAGGTTCTGGTGTCCCGGAACCTTTGAAAGCCTGGGGTAGCCAGATGGAGTATGAAGTGCGTAATAATTCACATAAATAGTGAATTGATAAAAAAGAAAAGCTGCGCCATAATGACGCAGCTTCTAAATAGTTTTAACTAAATCCTACAAGATTTTAGAGGTTTGGATTCATCTTGCCCCACTCAGCGATAGGAGGAATGATTTCCAGAGTTACCAGCTCGTCGCGCATCTTCTGTAAGTGCTCGTAAGAAGCATTCAGAGCAGCCATTTCCTCTTCAGTGCCCTCAGGCTTGGTGAAGTGAACGCCATCCTTGTCGATAACGGTAGGCATAGCCATCATCACGTTCTCAAAGCCGAAAGCCTTCACAAAGCAGCCAGCTGGCCAAGTGAAAGGTTCGCCACCCATAGCGCCCTCGATCATCTTCACAGCCTGGTATGCCGGGCTCTGGAATGAAGAACGGCCACGCAGCTTGATGATGTTGCTGCCACCCTGGATAGTCATGTGCTTGATCTCAGCCCAACGCTCAGCGGACAGAGGCAGCTCGCACAGAGGCTTGCCGTCGATCAGTGCCTTGCTTGCGAATACAGCCATCTGCTCACCGTGACCGCCATAGGTGTAAGCCTTAGTCACCTTGTCCTGCTGTACACCGAACTCCTGAGCCAGCTGCTGCTGCAGACGAGTGCTGTCCAAAGCAGCCAGAGAGGTCAGCTGGTTTGGCTTCAGACCAGAGTGGATCAGAGCTGTCAGAGCTGTTACGTCAGCTGGGTTGAAGATAACAACCACGTGCTTCACGTCTGGGCAGTATTTCTTGATGTTCTCACCGAAGTCTGCTGCAATCTGGCAGTTGCCCTTGAGCAAGTCTTCACGAGTCATACCCTCCTTACGAGGAGCGCCGCCAGAAGAGATGATGTATTTAGCACCAGTGAAAGCCTCTGCAGGATCTACTGTGTAAGAGATGTTTGCGCATGGGAATGCACAATGGCACATCTCATCGTAAACGCCATGGACACCCGGCTCATAGATATCATACAAGCAAATGTTGGGAGTCAGACCCAGCATAAGCACACTCTGCACCATGTTAGAACCGATCATACCACCGGCTCCAACAATGACCAATTTTTCGTCAGTTAAGAACTTCATAATTTATAACGTATTTAAATGTTAATGATATTCGTCTTCGTATATCACTTGCAAATTTATGAAATATTTATGACTATCTGCATAGGATAGCGGATATATTTAATAAATTTTTTACTTACCATCCGGTTATCGGGCATCAGCACCCCACATCATCTTGCTTCGCAATGTTTTGAAGAACTGATGGTCGAACCGTTTCACCATCTTCACGGTGTAGGGGGCGCGTGAGATTCTGATGCGGGTGTCTTCCCGGCATGACTCACTGCATCCGTCAACGGAAATGAGGAAGTTGTGGCTTCGGCTCTCCACTTCCAAAGTGATTTCCCAATCGTCGCGCACCACTAAAGGTCTGCAGTTGAGACTGTGCGGAGCTACAGGAGTGATTACCATCGTCTTGCTCTGCGGAGCGATTACAGGACCTCCTACGCTCAAAGAATATCCGGTAGATCCCGTTGGCGTAGCGATAATCAGGCCGTCAGCCTGGTAGGTGTTGAGGTGCTCGCGGTTGATATAGGCCTTGATGCTGATCATCGACGAACTGTCATGCTTGAGCACGGCTACCTCGTTCAAGGCGCAGGGGTAAACCTGCAAAGGGTTGGAGGTGGTGAGCTGTAAGACGCTTCGCTCTTCAATCTTGTAGTGGTTGGAGTAAATCTCGTCGAGGGTCATCTCCATCTCGTCAACAGACACGTCGGCCAGAAATCCCAGACGCCCTGTGTTGATGCCCAGAATAGGAATGTTACGGCTACCCGTGAGTCGGGCAGCTTTCAGGAAGGTGCCGTCGCCACCCAGGCTGATTACCATATCAGCCGTGAAATCCCTGTCTGTGAAACTTTCCACATGCTTCAGCGACAATCCTTGTCCTTGCTCCAGCAAATCCTTAAAGCCTTTCTCAATCATCACTTTTGCCTGATGACTCTCCAGAATCTCGAGCAGGCTCTCGGCGTGCTTTGATTTCTCAGCCTGATATTCGTTGCCTATGATTGCGAATCTCATATCCTTTAGTTCGTTTGATGAAAAGGCAAATTAAGCAAATTCCGATGATATTTCCAAATGATGGGATGGTTTTCGACATGAAACTTTGAACTTCGGAATAAATTCCGTTACTTTGCATTTTATTGATGAAGCAAGATTATGGCGAAAGATAAATCAGCATACGTTTGTTCCAATTGCGGATACGATTCACCCAAATGGCTGGGCAAGTGTCCCTCATGCGGACAATGGAACACGTTTCAGGAAATAGTGATACACAAGGAACCGCTATCCAAAGGCGGAGGAGCTGGCTTGCAGTATGACGCACAGCGAAGTATGAAGCCCGTGAGGCTGCATGAGATTGACGCGTCTGCCGAGCCTCGCATCGATATGCATGATGCCGAACTGAACCGTGTGCTGGGAGGCGGACTGGTGAAGGGTTCATTGGTGTTGATCGGTGGTGAACCGGGTATCGGAAAGAGTACGCTGGTGATGCAGACTGCCTTGCAGATGAAGGAGAAACGCATCCTCTACGTGAGTGGTGAGGAAAGCCATCGTCAGCTCAAGCTCCGTGCAGACAGAATTGAGAAATCTTTGGACGGCGTAGGGAGTAGGGAGAATGGAGATTTGATGATTCTCTGCGAAACCTCGCTGGAGCAGATTTTCAAGCACATCAGAGAGGTGGAGCCAGACATTGTGATTATCGACTCCATCCAGACGATCTATACCGAACTGGCTGATTCTTCACCTGGCAGCATTACCCAGATCAGGGAGTGTGCTGCTTCCATCTTGCGTTTCGCCAAAGAGAACCATACGGCTGTGATCCTGATCGGACATATCAATAAGGAAGGCACGATTGCCGGTCCTAAGATATTGGAACATATTGTAGATACTGTTCTGCAGTTCGAAGGCGACCAGCATTATATGTATCGCATCCTGCGAGGCATTAAGAACCGCTTCGGTAGCACGGACGAACTGGGAATCTATGAGATGCGTCAGGATGGTTTGCGTCAAGTGAGCAATCCTTCAGAACTGTTGCTCAACGAAGACCATGAGGGCATGAGCGGCATCGCTATTGCCGGAGCCATCGAGGGTGTCAGACCTTTCCTGATTGAGGTGCAGGCTTTGGTGAGCAGTGCTGTTTACGGCTATCCCCAGCGTTCTGCCACAGGCTTTGACCTGAGGCGAATGAACATGCTGTTAGCGGTCTTGGAGAAGCGCGTGGGGTTCAAGCTGGCGCAGAAGGATGTGTTCCTCAATATAGCTGGCGGACTGCGTGTGAACGATACGGCGATTGACCTTGCCGTAATCAGTGCCATCCTGTCGAGCAATATGGATGCTGCCTTGGAGCCTGGCGTCTGTGTGGCTGGCGAGATTGGCCTTTCGGGCGAGATTCGTCCTGTGAGCCGCATCATGCAGCGAATCAGTGAGGCTCAGAAGCTTGGCTTCAAGCGGTTCGTCTTGCCTAAGTATAACTTGAAAGGTCTTGATACCAAGAACTTGGATATCGAACTGATTCCAGTTAAGAAAGTAGAAGAAGCGTTCAGAATTTTATTTGGATAGTATGACAGCTGAATATCAGATAAGAGTATTGCCGGAAGTGGCAGCGGATAGCGACAGCATCAAGCGTTATCTGAAAGAAGAGAAGGGACTGACAGGCATCAACGCCATCAGGATCCTGAAGCGGAGCATTGATGCCAGACAACGTACCATCTATGTGAATCTTACGGTACGCGTCTATGTGAACGAACAGCCCGAGGAACTGGAATATACGCCGGTGGTTTATCCAGAGGTAGATGGCAAACCCCAGGTGATTGTGGTGGGAGCAGGCCCAGGTGGGCTCTTCGCTGCCTTGAGACTGATTGAGCTTGGCTTGAAGCCCGTCGTGATTGAGCGAGGCAAGGATGTGCACCAGCGGAAACTGGACATCGCCAACATCAGCCGTACCCAAACGGTAGATGCTGAGTCAAACTACAGCTTTGGCGAGGGTGGAGCTGGGGCTTACTCCGACGGCAAGCTCTATACCCGCAGCAAGAAACGTGGTAATGTGGAAAAGATATTGAACGTGTTTTGCCAGCATGGGGCTTCAAGCGCTATCCTGGCTGACGCTCATCCGCATATCGGTACAGACAAATTGCCTGGCGTGATAGAGAATATGCGCAAGACGATCCTTATGTGTGGAGGCGAGGTGCATTTCCAAACCAGAATGGACGGCATCATCATCAAAGATAATAAGGTGGTGGGCATTCAGACCAATACGGGTGAAGAGTTCTTAGGACCCGTCATCCTGGCTACCGGTCATTCTGCCCGCGATGTCTATGTCTGGCTCTATGCCAACGGCGTGGAGTTAGAGGCCAAAGGTATCGCCGTAGGTGTCCGTCTGGAGCATCAGGCTCATCGCATTGACCAGATACAATACCATCGTGGCGAAGGTAGGGGAAAATATCTGCCTGCCGCTGAGTATAGCTTTGTCACTCAAGTGAAGGGCAGGGGGGTATATAGCTTCTGTATGTGCCCGGGTGGCATCGTGGTGCCGGCTGCTACGGGTCCTGAGCAGATTGTGGTGAACGGCATGAGCCCCAGTCATCGTAACACAGCCTGGAGCAACAGCGGTATGGTGGTGGAACTCAGGCCTGAAGACCTGACACTTGAAAATGGAAAACTGATGCTTGGCAATACTCCGTTCGATATCGATATGGAGTCTTTAGGGAAAAATATCAATCCGCAGGGTAATTGTCAATTGTCAATTGACAATTCTCAATTAAAGATGTTAGCTTTCCAGGCTGCTTTAGAACGTCTTTGCTGGATGCAGGGCAACTACAGGCAGACGGCTCCTGCCCAGCGAATGGCTGATTTCGTGAACGGACGTCTGGGAGGCAGCTTGCCTGAGAGCAGCTATGCTCCGGGACTTATTCCTTCACCCATGCATTTCTGGATGCCTTCGTTTGTCTCCGACCGCTTGCGTGAGGGCTTGCGCTATTTCGGCAAGCAGAGCCACGGATTTCTTACCAACGAGGCTGTCGTGATCGGCGTAGAGACACGAACCTCTGCTCCTGTGCGTATCTTGCGCGACAAGGATTCCTTGCAGCATGTTCGTGTGCAGGGGCTCTTCCCTTGTGGCGAGGGTGCCGGCTACGCTGGTGGCATCGTCTCTGCTGCTGTTGATGGAGAACGCTGTGCGGAAGCTGCTTCCTTTTATTTAATGGAGAATGGATAATGGAGAATGGATAATGGAGAATGGATAATGGAGAATGGATAATGGATAATGAGTATGGATTTTGAAATCGCTATCATAGATAATAATTCACTGGCTCGTTTGGGTCTGGAGAGCCTGTTAGAGGAAATCATTCCGGGTGTCACCATTCGTACTTTCGGCTCGTTTGCCGAACTGGTGGATGATACCCCTGATATGTTCGCCCATTATTTCGTCTCTACCCAGATCTATCTGGAGCATACCACTTTCTTCCTGCAGAAGAAATACCAGACGGTGGTGCTCTGCAATGCTGACACACAGACACAGCTTTCCGGCGTACTCTCGCTCAATATCAATCAGGATGAGCAGCATCTGGCCAAATCGATTCTCAAGCTTCATCAGCTTGGTCACGGCAAGGGACATCCAGGCATGCCTCATCCGCATATCCATCCTCAGTTTCCTGTGCAGAACGAGCTTTCCATGCGTGAGATAGAGGTGCTGAGCCTGGTGACGCGAGGTTATATCAATAAGGAGATAGCCGACAAGCTGAACATCAGCTTGACCACAGTCATCACCCACCGCAAGAATATCACTGAGAAACTGGGCATTAAGTCGGTTCCGGGACTCACCATCTATGCCGTCATGCGAGGATACGTTGAGGCTGACTCTATCTGAGGTTTCGTTAAATCATCATTTATAAGGATTGCAGGTTTCTGTGCTTTCTGCTTACTTTGCATTGTAAAACTAAAAGCAAAGTAAGTATGAAGAATTTGATATTGACTTCTGCGTTTCTGGCTTTCGCTTGCCAGGCATTTGCAGAAGGTGTACTGACGGTTGATCCACAACCTGTAGCTGGTGATACCATTACCCGTGTGGCTGATATTGAAGAGATTGTAGTTGTGGCTACTCCCAAGGAGAATGCCCGCTTGCGTCAGCAGACGCTCTCTTCCTCCTCTTTCTCTAACGCTGAAATGCGTGCCAGAGGGGTGTCTTCAGTCAAGTCACTTTCCACTCAAGTGCCTAATCTCTACATACCTGCCTACGGCTCCAAACTGACCACATCAACATATATCCGAGGCATTGGCTCTCGCATCAACACTCCTGCCGTAGGTTTGTATGTGGATAATATACCATATTTAAATAAGAACGCCTTCGATTTCAATTTCGCAGAGATCGACCGTGTGGATGTGTTGCGTGGCCCGCAAGGTACACTCTACGGAAGAAATACGATGGGTGGCCTGATTCGTGTCTATACTAAATCTCCCTTCGATTATCAGGGAACCGATCTTCAATTAAGTGGTGCTACACATAACGCCTATAAAGGCTCCATCACGCACTATCACCGCATTTCTGACCAGTTTGCCTTCTCTGCTGGCTTCTATTTCGACCATCAGGGGGGCTTCTTCAAGAATGTGGCGAGAAACAATGAGCATGTGGATAATGGCAATGAATACGGAGGTCGTATCCGTGCCATTTATCTGCCTGCCGACAACACCAAACTCGATTTCAATATTAATTATGAATATCTCTCACAAGGGGCTTATCCTTACCAGTATATGGGCGCTTCAACAGCTTCTGCCGAGAAGATGTCCAATATGATTGGCAAGATTGGTTACAACCGTGAGGGAGACTACAAGCGCCATTTGCTGAATACGGGCCTGAACATCGAGCATCAGGCTAACCGTTTTGTGTTCAACTCCGTGACTGGCTTCCAGTTCGTGAAGGATGACATGAATATGGATCAGGACTATACGCCTCTTGATATCTTTACCTTGAACCAGAAGCAGAACTCCAAGACGCTCTCTCAGGAGTTTGTGTTTAAGTCGAAGCCTGGCAGCCGTTGGGAATGGACCACCGGTCTGAGCGGCTTCTACCAGTGGCTGAAGACTGACGCGCCTGTCACTTTCCAGCCTGATGGAATCAAGACCATTATCGAAGATCATGTGAACAGCGTGTTCGTGCGTCTGCGCCAGCAGAACGAGCGTATGCCTGAGATGGCTCTGGATGTGACTGACAACAGCTTCGTGATCAAGGGAGATTTCGATACGCCTACCGCTAACGTGGCGCTCTATCATCAATCTACCATCCATGATTTCCTCGCCAAAGGCCTGTCATTGACCTTGGGCGCACGATTGGAGTATGAGAAGCTGTGGATTGACTATAATTCCGCTGCTCATCTGAACTTCGACTTCCTCATGCCGGGTATGGCCAACATCCCTCAGATGGCTCCTATGCTGGAGGGCTTGAAGGGCATCGGCATTGATCCTGGCTTCGAGGGCAAGCTGAATTCTGACAACTGGGAGTTCCTGCCGAAGGTAGCGCTCAAATATGATTTCAACGACCGCAATAACATTTATTTCAGTGCGTCGAAGGGCTATCGCTCCGGCGGCTATAACTTCCAGATGTTCTCTGACTTGATACAGAGCAAGATGTCAAGCGATATGACAGCTGCCATCAATGAGAAGAGCGGTGGCAGGATGAGCCAGATGGGTGGCGACGCTTTCTCGCCTCATGAAGTCACCTATGATGTGGAAGGAACAATCGCTTATAAGCCTGAACGTTCATGGAACTTCGAGCTGGGTACTCACCTCACTTCCAACGACGGAACATTGTTGGCTGATGTGGCTCTGTTCCTCATCAACACCACCAACCAGCAACTGGCTCAGTTCGCTTCAAGCGGCTTAGGCCGTGTTACCGTCAATGCCGGAAAGAGCCGTAGCTATGGCGCTGAGGCTTCCCTGCGCTGGCAGGCTACTGATGCCCTTTCGTTCACTGCCAACTATGGCTATACTTATGCCACATTCCGTACAGATGCTCCATTGGCTAATGCTACCCTCAAGGGAAAGTATGTGCCGTTTGTGCCAAAGCACACCTTCATGCTCGGTGGACAGTATGTGTTTGCGCTCAATGAGGGTTCGTTTATCGACAATATCGTACTGAATGCCGATTATCGTGGCAATGGCCGTATCTACTGGGATGTGCAGAACAACAATTCCCAGAAGTTCTACGGCACCATGAACGCCCGTCTGGCTTTCCAGCACAAGGGTTCCGAGGTGGCTCTGTGGGCAAACAATATCTTCAACATGGATTATGACGCTTTCTTCTTCGAGAGCATGAGTAATAAGTTCCGCCAGCGTGGCACTCCTGTCCAGCTTGGCGTAGATGTGAGATTGAGGTTTTAAATATTTGGTGTAGGGAGTGGGCTGGCTTACAGGTCATATTTGCCTGCTCCCAACACCCTGTTTCCTACCGTAGCCGTTATCCCGTTGGGGATTTCCAGATGCAGCTTGCAGATGCCGTTTTCTTGCTTCCAGCTCACCACGATGGTTCCGTAGGGAGTGCGTCGGGTGACTCTTACCCATTGCAGGCCTTGCGGATGCTGAGGGTCAATGCGCACCGTCTTATAGCCGGGTTGAGTGGGGATGATGCCTCCTAAAGCCTGGTAGAACCAACTGCCGATGCCGTTGTAGCAGTTGTGGAAATAGCTGCGTGGATCCTGCCAGTCTTCCCAGGTGCCGGTCGCTCCCTGGTTGATCATGAAGAGATATCCGGGATAGTCGGGTTGCTTCAGCATACGGTACATATAGTCGGCTTCGTGATTCAGCGTAGCCCATTCGGTCAGAACAGGAACGCCTACCAGTCCTACGCCTAAATGGTCCCATCCGTCAACAAGCTTCTGGCGCACCTTAGCCAGTAGGTTCTGAGGCACGGCTCCTACCAGCAACGGATAGACCATATCCAATTGGCTTCCTGTGCCGTAGGTTTCCGATTCCGGATGATAGAACGCCTCGTGTATGAGGCGGTTCAACGCTTCACGGCGTCTGGTGAATTCTTCCTTGTCTGCTTGTTTTCCCAGGTGCTCAGCCATCTGGATCAGCTCCGCATAGCATTGTGAAAGGGCGCAGTTGTTCACCAGATTGATGCTCTCTTCCTCCTGCACGTTGATGCCCTTCGGAGCCAGCCAGTCGCCTAAGTACCAGTTGCGGTACTCCTCGTCAGGCCAACGGCGGAGCAGACCGTCGCGGCTATGCTTATCTACATATTGCAGCCAGCGCTTCATTGAATCATAGGTGAGCTTCATCGGACGCTCATCGCCATAGCTCCACCATGTTCTCCACGGAGCCTGCACGATGAATGAGCACCAGTAAGGACCGCCTCCTGCCTTGTACGGATTAGGCGCCGTGTGTGGCACGCTCCCGTCTGGGCGTATCGCGTCTCGCCAGGCCTGAAGCCAGTTCATGTATAGCGGAGCCACATCGAAGGTGTTCTGCAATGAAAGGGTAGAAGCGTTGCCGTCACCTCCGTAGCCCAGTCTTTCAATGCTGGCGCAATCCACCATGTATCCGCCCCACATCAGACCGTCCATCGTCCGGGTAATCAGTTGGTAAATGCGGTTCAAGTCCTCGTCAGAACTCTCGAAAGTGCCTGTGGTCTCTATGTCCATTCCGATGCGGTGAACCCGTATGTCCTCAGTTTCGGGCTGATAAGGAAGTCCGCTCAGCAGCACATAGCGGAACACATGATGGTTGAAGCGGTTGCGGAACGTGTCTCCCTCTTTTCTGCCCGAAGAGATGAAGATGTCATCGCCCCAGTAAGAGCCTTCAAACTTATCCGGCTCCTGCAGGTGGTCGCAGTAGGAAGCCTTCATCTCGTGGCCCGCTTGCAGGTTTCGGAGCTTCATCTCAAACAGGCCGTTTACCACTTGCCCCATATCCACCAGCCAACGCCCGTTGCCTTTGTCCTCTATGCTCTTCGGAGTGAGCGTTTCCTTGATCTCATTCAGCTCGCACATCTGTGGCGTAGCCTCTATATCCTTGATGTCAGCGGTCTTGACTGCCTGCCATCCTGTCTCCTTCTCCAATCCTGCCAGCTGGTCAGGCACCTGGCTGGCATCTATCCGCTCACCCCCGAACTGCCCTGGTTCCCAAGTGCCGGTGTCCTCATATCCTCCTGCTCGACCTTGCCAGGTGGTGTCTGTCTGTGCTAAGGCTACGATACCGTTGCCAGTCAGCAGATCCAGGTCAGCGCGCACCAATGGCCCTTCAGACGAAGCCCTGAACGTTTCCTTCTTGTACCATCCCGATCCTGCCCAGATTACCAAGGTGTTTTTTCCTTTGCGCAGCAACGGAGTGACATCGTAGGTTACAATCTGCGAGCGGTGGTCCATCTGCGACACAGCAGGCGTGAGTACAGCCTGGCTCACAGGCTTTCCGTTCAGGTAAGCTTCATGATAGCCCAATGAATTCACGTGCAGGAGGGCGGTTCCCTTCTTCTGCTTCACCTGGAACGATTTCCTGAGCAAGATACTCTGTGCCTGTCCCAGTCCCATGCCGATATATCCGCCTCTCATCCCGTCAGGCTCGATGATGCCGATGCCGAAACGCTGTACATCGCTCCAGGGAGTCCATTTCTCTTGGCTACGGCTACGGACACGCCAGTAATACACTCGCCTGGGTTGCAGCTGATTGCCTTTGAAAGGTATCATCACCGTCTCGTCAGTCAGCACCTCGCCCGACTTCCACACGTCAGCCTTTCCCTCCTTCAGTCGTGCAGGACTCGAAGCCACCTCCAGTTCATAAGCCGTCTGCAAGAACGGATTCTCAGAAGAAATGATCCAGCTGAAGTGAGGCTGGATGTTGTCGATGCCCAAAGGCTCCCTCATGCCCTCAGTTCTCAGGTCAACCACCTCCTGAGCCCCTACTGTCAGGCTCGTCAGGAGTGTCACTATCCAAAGCATTATATTTCCACGCATATTTTTCAAGTTTTATTAGTTGCAAAGATGCTTATCTGCCAACTTTGCTCTGTAAAGTTAAGAAATATATTTTAATACACCAAGCAATATAATAAAATATTTGTCATAATGTGCCGTTTTTTTCATCCAAGCGCCGGCGGGGGTGGATTACTTCAAGTAATCGGTCCATTTACTTGAAGTAATCGGGGCATTAACTTGAAGTAATACCCAACGGTGACTTGCTGACTCAACACTATACACTATATACTATACATTTGTCATTTTGAAAATGTATAGCCCGGGAATAGCAGGATAGACTTTATAAAACTAACGGCACACTAAAACCAGATACTCTTTATGTGAAAAATCAAAAATCGAAATGTATAGTGTATAGTGTATAGTGTTGTTTTGTTATTGATTCAACGCCCCACAATGCGGGCAAATGCCTTTCTGACGAAGCTTTTGTCCGCATTGTCCACATCGGTAAGGGTAGCGGAGCGAGCGAAGCCAGAGGCGACGCAGGAAGGCTAAGAAGAACAGGAACAGGAAGAAATAGCCGATGTAGAGATGCGTAGTGAGCATAAAGAACAGGTAGCAGAACAGACAGGCTGCTATCAAGCCTACCAGATAATACAAGACACTCCATCCTGAAAGATGACGGAATGTTTCACTCACAGCAGCGATGCTGGCGATGATGATGAGCCACAGGCTTCCTAAGAATAGCCCTAACAGCAAAGGAACCTTGAAGGGAGAGAAGGTAGGATTGTAATAATAGGTTTCCCAGGTGTCGGGGGCAAAGAGCTGCATGCTCTCGTATAGCGACGCGCTGCATGATACCACCAGGCACAGAAACAGTGGGTAGAGGCTCTCGATATCGTTGAACCACACGAGCTTGAAAGGCTCACGCTGATAGTTTCTGATGAGGAAGAAGGCGATGAAGATGGTCAGCATGAAGGCAAAGGCTGCCTTGTTGGTGCCACTGAACACATAGATGGCTTGCGAGATGCTGTCAACAGGAACGAACTGGCTTTTGAAGTCCTGCTCATGCACCCAGCCTTGCACACCGTCAGAATGAGCCAGTTTCACCCAGATGCTATCCACCACGTCAGCAGTGTCTTTGCGTATCTCAGCCACCACCACCCGTTCACCTTTGTAAATCATATTGGTACAGTTCTGCAGAGGCAGACAGGCAAGGTTCAGCGAGTCAGATTCAAGTTCCAGGTTCGTGCCAGGGGCATAGTGACGCTCGTAAAGCATCACGAGAGAGTCACGCGTCTGTTGGTCTAAATCCTCTTTATCCAGCAGCGGCGAGCGTTCGTAATGGCAAGAAGCCAGCGTGAACAATCCTATCAATATGTATAATAACCTTCTCAATGATCCAATATTACTTTCATCTGACACTTCTTACAATCAAACTGCAACTTGAAGGTCTTGCCGTCGAGACTCTTGAGATAGTAGGGCTCGCGATAGAGCGACTTGCCGTTTTGCCTGGTGGGACACCATCCCATGCTGAAACGCAGGCAGTGCTTGCAGAACATCACTACCGCTTGGTCAACAGGCTCTTTCTCAAAAGCATAGCGTATGTCCTTCACCCCATGAGCCACATAAAACTCTTTCGCTTTCTCATTCATCACATTACCCAGATAACTGAGTGTCTGCTGAGGGTAGGGGTGAGAGGTCTGCTTCCAGGCTACCGTCTCCTGACGGTAGTTGATGCGTCTCAGCCTGGTGAGTTCATCAATTACCTGTCTTCGCCACTCACTCAACTTAGAAGAAGGAATGAAATAATTCTCCATTGGCTTCGCCCAATTTTGTCGCGACTCGGCATAGCCGATGCAAGCATCGCTCTGCTCTCGCTGCTCCAAAAAGTTTCCATTCTCCATTCTCCATTCTTCATTCTCCATTAAATACGGGGTGTTACCCAGTTTGCTCAGTTGCTTCATGATATTCTCCTGCTGGGGCTTCTCCGCCAGCTGCTTCTCACAAGGGAAGGAGAGCGTAGCCTCGTTGCCGTCCTCATCGCGTGCGCTCAGGGCAAAGCCAACCGGGGTTTCATACAGATGCCAGGCGATGGCAATCTTGCGTTCCGCACTGGGTTTGCTCAACGCCTGGACAAATTCGGCTTCGAGGTTGCGGAACAGCTTCGTGCCAGGCTTAGGCATCGTCTGTTTAGACATCAGGTAGAGCTTGTTCTGCTCCACACGGTTCACCCTGAAGCCCTGCAGATGTCCTTCCTCATCGAGATAACACACGCCGTCGCCGTTGTGGAAAGGCTTCAAGCCAGCCACCGTGATGCAGATGCCCTTCACCTCCTTCACCCTGCCCATCTCTTCACCCATCGCCTTGGGCGTGTTGAACTGGGCGATGTCCGGCTTCCTGCCTTCTAAGAAATAATGGGTGAACCCTCGATTGAAGCTCTTACCCAGGTCGGGCTTGAAGGAAAAGGTACATCGGCCAGATGATGCCTTGCGGTATTCATTACGCCTTGCAAAGATGGCGTCTAACTGCTGGCGATAGGCGGCTGTGACATTCTTCACGTAATCCACATCCTTCAACCTACCTTCTATCTTGAGCGAGGTGACTCCTGCATCAAGCAGTTGCTCCAGGAGGTCGCTTTGGTTCATATCCTTGAGAGAAAGCAGATGTTTCTCATGTATGATTTCCTTTCCGTCGGCATCAGTGAGGTTGAAAGGCAAACGGCAGAACTGGGCGCATTCGCCTCTGTTGGCGCTGCGTCCGAAACAAGCCTGGGAAGCGTAGCACTGACCGCTGAAACTGACGCACAAGGCTCCGTGAACGAACACTTCGAGCGACACATCGGGGCAAGCCTGATGAATGCCTCTGATTTCCTCTAAGGAAAGTTCACGAGCCAACACCACCTGCCTGAAGCCCGCATCAGCGAGGAAGCGCACCTTCTCAGGCGTGCGGTTGTCCATCTGCGTACTGGCATGCAGGGGGATAGGGGGGAGATTGAGGCGTGTGATGCCCATATCCTGCACGATGAGGGCATCTACATGAATGCGATACAGCTTCCAGATGAGCTGCTCTGTCTCAGCCAGTTCCTCATCCTTCAGGATGGTGTTCACCGTCACATAGATACGCACGTTGAACTGATGGGCGTATTCCACCAGCTGCTCGATGTCTTCCAGCGAATTGCCAGCAGCTGCGCGTGCTCCGAACTTTGGCGCACCGATATAGACGGCATCAGCTCCGTGGTCGATTGCAGCTATTCCGCAAGCCAGGTTTCTGGCAGGAGCCAACAGCTCAATTGATTTCGTTGATGTCATACGGAGTTTCCTGATATACGTAATAGTTCAGCCAGTTGGTGAAAAGCAGGTTGGCGTGAGCCCTCCACCTTACAGTCACCCCTTGCTCAGGATCATCATTCCTGTAATAATTGACAGGCATCTCGATGGGAAGCCCCTTGCCTAAGTCGCGTCGATATTCGGTATCGAGCGTCATGGGCGAATACTCTGAATGACCGGTCACGAAAAACTCCCTGCCTTTGCGAGCCATCACCATGTGTACTCCAGAGATGTCTGATTCTGAAAGCAATGTCAGTTCAGGTACCTTCAGGATATCATCCTTGCGAATCTCCGTATGACGGCTGTGAGGCACGAAGAAACGGTCGTCGAATCCTCGGAATATGGGACATAGCGGGTCAAGGGCGTGATGCTCGAAGATGCCGAACATCTTCTTGTCGAGCGGATACTTGGGCACTCCGTAGAAATGATAGAGTCCTGCCTGAGCAGCCCAACATATATATAAGGTGGATGTGACATGAGTGCGCGCCCAGTCGAAAATCTCGGTAATCTCATCCCAATAGGTGACATCTTCATATTCCATCTGCTCCACAGGGGCACCTGTGATAATCATACCGTCATACTTATGATGGCGCATCTCCTCAAAATCAGTGTAGAAAGCCCTCATGTGCTCTATGGGGGTATTCTTGGAGGTGTGGCTCTTGATCTTCATCAGCGACAGCTCAATCTGCAGAGGGGAGTTGGAAAGCAGACGAATCAAGTCTGTTTCCGTGGTGATTTTCAGAGGCATGAGGTTCAAGACTGCGATGCGCAACGGACGTATATCCTGCGATCCAGCCCTGAGGTCATCCATGACGAAGATATTCTCTTTCTTCAGCAGGTCAACCGCTGGTAACGTTTTAGGAATATTAAGTGGCATATTTCATTTGCTTTTGTGCCTGCAAAGATAACGAATCTTAAGATTATTTTCTATCTTTGCAGCGAAATAATTATAAAACCAAATTCTATATGGCACATTATTCTTATACACCACAGGGAGTATGCTCCCAGTTGATCGAGTTTGACGTGACTGACGGCAAGCTGCACAATATTCAGTTCACGAAGGGTTGTCCGGGTAACCTGAAGGCGATTTCAAAACTTTTAGAGGGCGCAGATGCACGTTGGGCAGCTGACCGTTTGCGTGGAAATACCTGCGGAGCGAAAGTCACATCATGCGCAGACCAGCTCTCAAAAGCCATCGAAATGGCCCTATAAAGGCTCTTTTCAGGGGTGAAATTAAGAAAATCGACTTTTTTTTGAAATTTTTTTGCCAAAAGCTTGCACGGAATTAAAAAAGTACATATCTTTGTAGTGTTCCAATTTCATAGTTGGGCATTGTTATGAATGAATTAATTGTTGTTCGGATGGGGGATCTGTGAAGACCCCCCATTTTTTTGTGCTTACTCGTAGCCGTAATTCTGGGTGATGTTGTGATTCAAGACCAGTACGTCACCAGGGATGGGGAAGACGGTGGTGAAGCCATTCGCCTCATTAGGTAGTTGCGGACGACTTGAATATGGTCGGGTAAACTGACCGAAGCGGATGAGGTCTTGACGACGCCAGCCTTCCCAAGCCAGTTCCAACTGGCGTTCAGCCAGCAGATTCTCCAAGGTAGCCTTGCGATATTCCATATCAGAACGCGAGCGGACGGCATTCATCTCTGCGTCACCATCCTGCCCGTTGCGAACCTTTGCCTCGCTTTTCATCAGCAATACGTCGGCATAACGGAACAGCACGATATCGTTATGCATCAGTTTGCCGTCTTTGGTAGAAGTATAATCTACCGCATATTTCTTCATCCTGGCTCCAGCTAACGCTTCGTATTTATCACCCGTTACGTCTAACTTGATGGCTTCAGGATGATAGGTCAGAGGCTCACCGTTCTGCATGATGACCGGATTGCCCTCATTGTCGAACACCGTATCATAATAATAGGTAGAAAACAGACGGAAATCCAGTTTGTTATTATCAAAGAACCCGAATGTCTCCATCGCCTCAATTGTCGCGCTCGCCCCGTTTTCACCACTCATTCCGTAGATGCCGGCATGACGGTAGTGGTAAGAACGGAAGAGGTTCTGCATCTGGTTGGTGTAGAAACTGGGGTCCATCGGAATGGTGAAGATGTTCTCAACAGAGGTCTCGTTGTGGACGGCAAAACAATTCTCCATGCTCTCTTCAAGCTTATAGCCGTAATACGCCAGTTCCTCGCAGTAGGCGATACAAGCCTCCCAAGCGTTCATTTCTTTTCCTTCCACTTTGATTTTCAACTCATTGCCTGGAGTGCGCACTCCATCGGTCCAGTTCTCGTCGCAATAGACCTCAGCGTTGAGGCAAATCTTTGCCAGCAGAAACAGAGCGACAGGTTCAGTCATTCGGCCATAGTAATCGCCTAAGTGATTGCTCCTTTCGTAGGCAAGCAGGGGCAAGGTCTCCTGTAGTTCCGAGAGGACAAATTGGAACACTTCCGGTCGGGAGCTCTGCTTAACCTGGCTCATCGGTGTGGAGGAAGACAACACCAATGGCACACGAGCGAACATATCCATCAGATAGTAGTAATACATGGCTCTCAGGGCCCGTACCTCAGCCTTGTAGGCTATGAGCTCGTCAGAGGAAAGCAGCGAGGCATGACTGTCGAGTGTCTCGATGGAACGGTTACAAAGGGCGATGACCTTGTAAAGATACTTCCAGGTATCATTGAGGGCACCCGTGCCTGCATCCCATTCGTGCAGGAAAATCTCTTGCCAGAATCCTCCGTCATACCAGTCGCCACCTCGTGTGGGGATTATCGCCTCGTCGGTAGTAAATGTATTAAAATCATAAACTCCTCTGTATGTTCCCTGCAGACCTTGACTCTGGGTGTTACCACCGATATAGTTGTATAGCGTAGCCACAGCGTTCAGATAGACCGAACTGCCATCTTGGTATGCCATATCTTCCACTTCTTGATCCTTCGGCTCTTCCGTGAGGAAAGTGTTACAAGAAGCCAATGCTATCGTTGCCAGTATAATGTATAACTTTTTCATTTTCAATGGTGTTAGAACTGAATACTTACTCCAAGTGAATAGGAACGGTAAACGGGATATGTGCGCTTATCGTCCAAGCCCAACGTGTTGCTCACCACATTGCTGTTGATCATTGGGGTGAGTCCCGAATAGCTGGTGATGGTAGCCAGGTTGTTCACAGAAAGTGACAATCGCAGGTTACGCACGAACTTAGCCCTGCCCAAAGGTACGTTCCAACCAATGGTGAGATAGTCGAAGTTCAGGTAATCACCCCGTTCCAGCCAGTAGTCGGTAGCTGTCTGGTCACTGATGTTCTTCCCTGGAGCCTCAGGCAGCACATTGTAATAAGGCAGCGAACCGATATTCATATAAGTCAGCGAAGTACCGTTGTAAATCTTATGACCGAAAGCTCCGTTTATCTGTAAAGATACGTCGAAATCCTTGTAACGGAAACTGAAGTTGGAGCCAATCAGCACCTTCGGAGTAGCCTGCCCTGCGAAATAACGGTCGGTAGCCACATCCTGCACGCCATCGTTATTGAGGTCGGCTATCTCATAGCGATAAGTGCCGTCAGCCTGTTGTGTCAGTCCTGTGCAATGAGGCAGGTAGAAAACGCCAAGCGGATGACCTACTGCCTGATACACGATGTCATTGTATCCTCCGTGGAAGCCTGCGCCATTCAAGGTGCCGATGGCAGCCATAGAGGGAGCGGTGAGGTATTCGTCGCCAAACTGTCCGCTCAGGGAAACCAGCTTGTTCTGTTGGAAAGCGATGTTGAGGTTGGCGTTGAAATCGATGTCACGCTTCTGGATGAGAGAAGCGCCGATGCCAATCTCCAGACCGCTGTTCTTCATGGAACCGATGTTGGCAAGCAGCTTGTCGTAAGGGTAGGGGGGAACCGTCACATTATACATATAAAGCATGTCTGATGTCTTCGACTTGTAATAATCAGCCGTCACCACCAGTCGGTTGTCCAGAAAACCCATGTCAAGACCTACGTTGAAGGTATGCTTCACTTCCCATTTCAGGTTAGGATTGGCGTTTCGTATGATACCTAAGGTTACCGTTGGCGAACCGTTGACTGGCACCACTCCGTTAGGCTTGGCCAGCTCCAGTGAGTTATAGCTGTCAATAGCCCCTAAGTTTCCACTCAATCCGTAACCCAAGCGAAGTTTCAGGTTGTTCACGTATGGCTTTACCTCACGCATAAAATGCTCGTCACTGATGACCCATGCGCCTGAGATGGATGGGAAGAAACCCCAGCGGTTGTTCTTCCCCACCTTGCTTGACGCATCAGCTCGCATGTTGAGTGTCAGCGAGTAACGCTCCAGGTAGTTGTAGTTCACACGCCCTAAGAAAGAGGTGAGGCGAGGGTCTTCGTAAGTAGAGGAAGTGCCTTCCCAAAGCCTTTCGGCTCCAGCCTGCAGGTTGTTGTAGCCGAAGCTGTTGGTGGAGAGATTGGATGCTGTGGTATGAAACTCCTTGAGTGTGGTCTTCTGCGCTTCTCCCAACGCCAACAGATCAATATGGTGCTTGCCGAAATCCCGCTCATAGCTGATCAGGAAGTTGCCCAGCAAATCTTCCACCTTAGTCTCCCCACGGTAAATCTGTCCGTGACTCCATACATAGACTGGCATGAACTGCGAACGGTTCACCACATTGTAGGAGTAAGAGCCGAAAGCAGCGATGGTGAGCCCGTGCCCCAAATCAAACGAAGCCTTCACGTGCGTATTGAAGTGCGCGTTGTCATCATGGTCGAGAATATCGAGTAATGAGACAGGATGGTTGATTTGCGAAGCGTCAGAATATTGGCTCCAGCTTCCGTCAGCATTGCGTCTGGTTGGGAAAGTTGGGTTGAATGAAGCTGATGAGTAAAACAACTTCTGGTCATCGAAAATATACTTGTTCTTCTGGAACGAGCCAAACATGCCTAAGTCAACGGTCAACTGGTTGTCAAATCCCTTTTGGTTGACATCAATCTTTGCGGTAAAATTCCTGTTGCCAATGCGTTGGATGACGGAATTGTGGTCAAGGAACCCCAACGAGGCACGGAACGAAGACTGCTCTGTGCCTCCTCCGAACGCCACATGATGACGCTGAACGAATCCCGTCCGGGTGATGGAACTCGGAAAGTCTGAGTTGAATCCGTTATCCACGATACTCATGCCCAGACGACCGGTTGTGTTCCGATAGCCGTTGGCATCCAGCATCTTCATATTCTTATATATACTCTCAAAGCCCATATTGGCGTCATAGCTGATGTGGAAATTACCAGCCTGTCCTTTCTTGGTGGCCACCTCTATCACGCCAGAAGCACCACGACTGCCATACTGGGCTGTTTCTGAGGCATCCTTCAAGATGGTAAAGCTTTCGATGTCACCAGGATAGATGTTGCTCAAGGTGGTCAAATCGCTCTGTACGCCATCAATGATAACCAACGGGTCATTGCCACCCGTCAGAGAGGTTGTTCCCCTCACACGCACGGAACTAAGCATAGCCGAAGTGTTGGTGCCTGTGGAGATGCTCACGCCAGCTGCCTGACCGCTCAGTGCATCCAGCGAGTTGGTAATCAGACCTTTGTTCATACGGTCTTCACCCACCTTCTCCACACTTCCGCTCAATGTCTTGGCATTGCCTCGCGCATAGCCTACGCTCAGCGTATCAGTACGCTGGTTCTGTGCCGATGCCATGAACGAAAAGCCCGACAAAAACAATAGGGTATAAAAAAATCTTTGCATAGCTAATCATGTTAACTATGCAAAGATAATTTAAAGTAATAACAAAGACAAAGATTGTAAGAACAAAACTTTACAATTTCAGCAGGGATTTCATTTGTTCAAACAACTCTGTGTTCAGCATGGTTCCGCCAAACTGTCCTGCTCCTGCGCCGTAGGCGAAATAAGGCACCATGATGCCGGAATGGTTAGCCATACCGGGCATCGTCCATTTGGCTTCCACCGTGCGGTTCTGGATATCTCCACCTACTAAAGTCATACCTGATGCTTCAGGAGAGCCTGCCACGATCACCAAAGTATCATCCCGCTTGTCGGCAAAATCCAGAGCCCTGCCTATCGCCATATCTAAGTTGATGGCCTCCTTGATGAGCAAGTCTGTCTTCCCGTTGTGAGAGGCACGGTCAACAAACATGCTGCTGGTCATCAGGAAGAATCCCTTCGGGTTTTGTGAGAGCAAGCTCAATGCCAATGACACCTCGTCGGGATACATATTTGGGTCTCTTCCATTCTCTAAATTAGGAATCTGAACCTTGTCGGTGAAACCAGCCACCTTGCCGCTTTTCACCTGCTTGATTTCTTCCCAAGAATGCAGAATCTGATATCCTTCTTGCTTCAATTCGCCCAAGAGGTCACGCTTGTCAGCACGAGGCTCAAAAGTCATCTGAGGTCCGCCAGCACCGGGTCTGCCTTGTCCAGGACCACCTTGTCCTTGAGGCCTTCCTTGTCCTTGACCTGCTCCACCAGGATTTCCTGCCCCAGTTGGAGGACCGAAACCTTTCACGCTGTTGGTGAAGAAGCTCTCGCCGGCACCGATAAACACATCCACACCCGTATCTACATACTGAGCAGTTATCTCGTCGGTCATCATGCGATTCTTGCTGTGTCCGATGAAAGGCACATTGCTGCCTTCCACCAGCGTATTGCTCGACACGATACCCGTAGCGATGCCTGCCTCTTTCGCCATCTCGATGATATTCTTCACAGGTTTATCGTCCTTATCTACGCCCACGGCACCCTTATGGCTGTTGACGCCACAAGCCAAAGCGGTACAGTGAGAAGGAGCGTCACCACAGAAATTGTCCAACGGATTGGTTGTGAGCAGACCTGTATGCGTCATCCTGCCCACGTTAAGGCTTCCACCGTTACCTATGGCTCCAGCCTGCCACTGGGCTACTCCCATACCGTCAGCCAATACCAAGATGATATTCTTGGGTGAAACGGCGAATGTCTGCTTGCTCTTCTCTATTTGCTTGGCTTCTACGGAGTTTATTCCCCCGAATGCCACGAATGGGATGCTTCCCAACAGTTTTAATGTTTCCCTGCGTTTCATAATGCTTAATTTACCAAACGTCTGCACGTTTCTCCTTCGGAATGAACATCGGGTCAGCCTCGGTGATGTTGAAGGCCTCATACCAAGCGTCAATCTGAGGCAGAGCGCCGTTCACGCGCCAGCGACCTAATGAGTGGGAGTCGGTCTTGGTGCGACGCAGAATCTCCTGGTCGGTGATGTTGTTTGCCCAGACACCAGCGAAGGCCAGGAAGAAACGCTGGTCGGCAGTAAAGCCGTCCTTTTCAGGAAGCGGGTTGTCCTTGGTTGCGTTCTTGTAAGCGGTATAGGCAATCTTCAGACCACCGTGGTCGCCAATGTTCTCACCCAGCGTGAGGGCACCGTTTCCATAAACGCCAGGAGCTACTTCAATGCCAGAGAAGAAGTCAACCAGCACCTGAGCGCGTTCCTTGAAGTTCTCATTATCTTTCTCGTCCCACCAGCCAGACATGTTGCCGTCCTTATCAAACTGACGGCCGGAGTCGTCGAATCCGTGGCTCATCTCATGACCGATTACCACACCTATACCACCATAGTTGAAGGCATCGTCAGCGTTCATGTCAAAGAAAGGAGGCTGCAGAATACCGGCTGGGAAGCAAATCTCGTTGGTAGTTGAGCTATAATAAGCGTTCACTGTCTGCGGAGTCATGTGCCACTCTGTCGGGTCCACAGGCTTGCCGAACTTGTCGATCTGCTCCTGGTATCTCCACAGGCGGGCCACCTTGCTGTTCTCGTAATAAGACTTCTGTGGGTCAACGGTCAGGGCTGAATAATCCTTCCATTCATCAGGATAACCAATCTTCACACGGAAAGAAGCTAACTTAGCCAAAGCCTTCTCCTTGGTAGCGTCGCTCATCCAGGTCAGAGCCTTGATGCGCTCAGCCAAAGCGTCCTGCTCGCTCTTCACCAGCTGCTGCATACGGGCCTTTGCCTCTGGTGGGAAGAATTTCTCTACATAAAGCTGTCCGAGCACCTCGCCTAATGAACCCTCAGTAGCTCTCAGAGCGCGTTTCCAACGAGGCTCCTGAACCTGAACGCCAGCCATCACACGGCTGTTGAAATCGAAGCTCTCGGCTACGAAAGCATCGCTCAGCGTGTTAGCTGCAGAAGAAATCTGCTTCCACTGCAAGTAGAGAATCTGCTTGTCAACAGGCAGCTTGTCAATCAGTTTCATAGCCGCAGTGATGGCCTCTGGCTGACCTACAACCATCTCCTTCACTTCGCCCTTGATTCCCATGATGTCGAATATCTTCTGGAAAGGAATAGAAGGATAAAGCTTCTTCACCTCGTCGATGGTCATCTTGTTATAGTTGGCCTCTGGGTCACGCATCTGTACACGACTACGGAAGTTGTTAGCCAGTTCGTTCTCAACGTCCATCACCACCTCGCGAGCCTTCTGGGCGTCAGCGTCGCTGAAACCAGCCAGCTTGAACATATTCACGATATGCTGTTTGAAAGCCTCACGGATGCGGACGGTATTGTCATCATTTTCCTTATAATAATCAATCTGGCCTAATGACAGGCTACCCTGGCGCAGGCTCATGATGTGGGCTTTTGAATTCTTCGCGTCAGTGCCGACACCCAAGCCATAATAAGCGCTTACGCCACGTTTGTTCAGCTTAGCCAGCAGCTCGTAAACATCCTTCTGGCTCTTCAGGGCAGCAATCTCAGCCAAATCAGCTTTGATAGGCTCAGCGCCTTCAGCGTTCAGACGCACGCTGTCCATCACTAATGAGAACAAGTCACCCACCTTCTGCTCGTTTGTTCCGGTTGGGTTCTGCTGCTTTGCCAGATCCTGCACCATAGTGCTCAATGCCTCAGAAGCACGCTCTGACAGCATGTCGAATGTGGCGAAACGAGCCTTGTCGCTTGGCAGCGGATGCAGTTTCTGCCATCCTCCGTTCACATATTGGTAGAAGTCAGTTCCAGGCTTCTGTGTCTGGTCCATGTACTCCAGATGCAGGCCTGAAGTCTGCTGAGGAGCTTGGTTGCAAGCCGCCATCGCAAGGCAAGCCGCGCCCATCGCTAAAAGATACTTTGCTTTCATTTAAATAACATTTTTATTGTGAAACTTATAATTTCGGTGCAAAGGTAAGGAATAATTTTCAATTACCAATTGTCAATTGTCAATTATCAATTTGAAACACCCTGATATAATCTACCTTCATCGTGATAGGCAATGCGCTTTCGTCAACACCCTGCATACCACCCCAGTCGCCACCCCAAGCCAGATTCAGGATAGGGTAGAACGCATAGTGGAAAGGCCATTCATCATGACCTTCACCCATTTCAGCCTTCGTGACAGCCAGCTGCACTTTCCCGTCAACGAAGGTAGTGATGGCTTCAGGAGTCCACTCGCAGGCATACACGTGCCATCCGCCCTCGGCCCCCGGAATGTCTAAGTGATGTGTCTTCTGTGTACCTTTCACGTGGTTGTAAGTCTCGGTATGCAGGGAAGATGATACATCATCTGGTACGACACCCACTTCCTCCATGATGTCGATTTCACCGCATTTAGGCCATCGGTATTCGCTCTTGACAGGCATCATCCAGAACGCTGGCCAAGTGCCCTTGCCTTTTGGTAACATGATGCGGGCTTCGAAATAACCATATTCCCAGCCTGATGTGCGATGAGCATACACACGGCCGGAATAAATCTTACCGTCAGAGCCTTTAAAGCAATGAATCAGCAGGTTGCCGTCCTTGATTTCAGTCACTCGCTTTCCGTCAGCTTCGCCGTTGCGATAGTTCTGCAACTCGTTGTTCACCCAATGGTCATCCTTCACCTCATGAGTCCATTCGTCACTTAAGACCGTACCTTCATTAAACTCATCATGCCACACCAGCTTATAGCCCTCTGGCGCCGTGATGTCATTCTCATTTACCCCTTTCGTGCCGCAAGCCATCATCAGAATGCTGGCTCCAGCCAAAAACAAATGCTTTGTTCTCATAATACTATAGATAAAGTTTTTTCGCCGTAAAGGTATGAAATAATACTGATAAATCTGTATCTTTGCATACTAAAACTTAGAATCATGGAAATAAAACTGAAAAATGAAGTACCTGTGCTTTTGCTTACAGGATATCTGGGTAGTGGGAAGACTACTTTGTTGAACCGTATCTTGACGAATGAACGAGGCATTAAGTTTGCTGTGATCGTGAATGATATTGGCGAGGTGAACATTGATGCCGATTTAATAGAGAAAGGTGGAGTAGTAGGGCAGAAGGACGACAGCCTGGTGGCTTTGCAGAACGGTTGTATCTGTTGCACCCTGAAAATGGATCTGGTGCAGCAATTGAGTGACATCCTGCGTATGCATCGCTTTGATTATATCGTCATTGAGGCAAGCGGAATCTGTGAGCCTGGTCCTATCGCACAGACCATCTGCTCGATGGACAAGCTTCTGCCTCCTTATGCCGGGGTCGGTAAGGTGCGTTTAGACTGTATTGTGACAGTTGTTGACGCAATGCGTATGAAGGATGAGTTTGGCGGAGGATTAGACTTGCTGAACACCCAGATTGACGAAGAGGATATTGAGAATTTAGTGATTCAGCAGATAGAATTCTGTAATATCGTCTTGCTTAACAAAGCCAATGAAGTAAGTGAAAGCGAACTGATGCGTCTTTATGATATCGTGAAAGCCCTGCAGCCCAAGGCGGAGATTATTCCGTGTAACTATGGTGATGTGGAACTGGATAAGATTCTCAATACCTGTATGTTTGATTTTGATAAGGTCGCTACTTCTGCAACGTGGATCAGCGAGGTGGAGAGCGAACACCATGATGACGACGATGATGAGGAGGAAGAGCACGAACACGAACATCAGCACCACCACGATGACGATGAGGATAAACATGAACACGAACATCATCACGGACACCACCATCATCATCACGATGGAGAAGGTGAAGCGGAAGAATATGGTATAGGCACCTATGTCTATTATCGCAGGCAAGCGTTTGACTCCTCACGTTTCGATGAATTTGTGGCTCGTTTCTGGCCTAAGAGCGTGATTCGTGCCAAGGGCCTGTGCTATTTCAAGGAAGAACCCGATATCTGTTATGTATTTGAACAGGCTGGCAAGCAGGTTTCTTTGCGTAATGCTGGCCAGTGGTATGCTACTATGCCGAAAGAAGAACTGCTACAGATGATGGATCGTGAACCGGGCCTTCGTCGCGACTGGGACGAACGTTATGGTGACCGTATGCAGAAACTGGTCTTCATAGGTCAGCATCTGGATAAGGAAGCTATCGCAGAAGCCCTCGACAAGTGTCTGGTAGATTGACCTTGTAATAAAGCCTCTTTATTCAGCCGACAAAGAGGCTTTATACCATTCAAACAGCTTTTGAACTCCTTCTTCTATCTCAACCCGATGTGTCCAGCCTAATGAATGAAGCTTGGACACATCGATTAGCTTTCGCATAGTTCCGTCAGGTTTCGAAGCGTCAAATTCTATGGAACCTTCAAACCCGATGGCTTTCGCAACCAGTTCGGAAAGTTCGCGTATAGTGAGTTCTTTGCCTGTGCCAATGTTAATGTGGCAGTTACGTATCTCGCCTAATGCTGGTATCGCTCCTCCTCTTCCTGAGGAATGGTTGCGGTCAACCGCACCGTCAGTCTTGGCTCCGTAATGAACAGAAGAATACTTTTCTATTCCGATGATATCACTGAAACTGACATTCAAGAGGATATGAACGGAAGCGTCGGCCATATCCTCGCTCCATAGGAATTCACGCAAAGGAGTTCCCGTTCCCCATAAAATGACTTTATTGTCATAGATGCCGTATTTAGCAAGGACATTCAGGATGTCAGCCTTACCAGCTTTCCCGTCTATTCCTTCCACTGGCCTGATGTTTAAGTCTGTAGATATTCTTTTCCAGTCACCTTCATGAATCAGTTTCGAAAGATATACCTTACGCATCATGGCAGGCATCACATGACTGTTCTCCAAATGGAAATTATCATTAGGCCCATAAAGGTTGGTAGGCATTACGGCAATGTAGTCGGTTCCATATTGTAAATTATAGCTCTCGCACATTTTAAGGCCTGCTATCTTGGCAATGGCGTATTCCTCATTCGTATATTCCAAAGGAGATGTAAGCAGGCAGTCTTCCTTCATAGGCTGAGGCGCATTCTTGGGATAGATGCAAGTGGAGCCTAAGAAAAGCAGCTTCTTCACTCCGTGAGCGTATGCTTCACTGATGACGTTGCACTGAATCTTCATGTTCTGCATGATGAAATCAGCACGATAGATGGAATTGGCCATGATGCCACCCACGAAAGCAGCAGCGAGCACAACAGCTTCAGGCTTTTCTTTGTCAAAAAACTCTCTCACAGCAACCTGGTCTGTCAGATCAAGCTCGCTGTGGCTTCTTCCCACTAAGTTGGTATAACCTCTTCTTAACAGATTGTTCCAAATGGCAGAGCCAACCAACCCACGGTGGCCAGCCACATATATTTTTGATGATTTGTTCATTTTACGATTCCCTTTTCCAAATATTCAGCCAGGTTTGTCCGCACCTTTTCCGCAGCGCCATCAGAGGCTACTTTAGCCATATCGCTATCTACCATCAGGTTTACCAGCTTTTCGAAACTTGTCTTCCTTGGATCCCAACCCAGTTTAGCCTTCGCTTTGCTGGGGTCTCCCCAAAGATTCACCACGTCAGTAGGACGGTAAAAGTCTGGGGAAACTTCTACCAGCACTCTGCCAGTAGCCTTATCAATACCTTTTTCGTCTGCTCCTTCACCAACGAACTCCAGCTCGATACCTACACGTTTGAAAGCCAAGTAGCAGAAATCACGTACGGAATGCTGTACCCCGGTTGCGATTACGAAATCATCTGGTTCTTCCTGTTGCAGGATAAGCCACATACATTCCACATAATCCTTGGCATATCCCCAGTCGCGTAAAGAACTGAGATTACCCAGATACAGCTTGTCTTGTTTCCCTTGTTTGATGCGTGCCGCAGCAAGGGTTATCTTCCTGGTTACAAAGGTTTCGCCTCTACGTTCTGACTCGTGGTTAAACAGGATTCCTGAACAGCAATACATGTTATAGGCCTCACGATACTCTTTGACTATCCAGAAACCATAAAGTTTGGCAACGGCATACGGACTATAAGGGTGGAACGGAGTGTTCTCGTTTTGAGGAACCTCCTCTACCTTGCCGTAAAGCTCAGAGGTTGAAGCCTGATAGATGCGGCAACAGTCTTTCAATCCCAACTGACGAACCGCTTCGAGAATGCGAAGTACGCCAACAGCATCTACATTCACTGTATATTCAGGAGAGTCAAAACTGACCTGAACGTGACTCTGTGCTGCCAGGTTGTATATTTCGTCTGGACGTATGTCGCCAATAACGCCTAACACACTCATGGAATCGGTCATGTCTGCAAAATGCAGGTGGAAATGAGGCTTGCCTTCCAGATGAGCGATACGCTCCCGGAAATCAACGGATGAACGACGGATGATGCCGTGAACATCATAGCCTTTTCCTAACAGAAACTCTGCCAGATATGAACCATCCTGTCCTGTAATGCCAGTAATCAAAGCTTTTTTCATATTGTTGTCAGTCTTTATTGCGTAAATCTATAGTTTCAGAAGCCAAAGGTAAGGTTTTTTATTTAATTATCCCTTGTTATGAATAAAAAAGGCTACACTATTTGGTGTAGCCTTTTTTATTCATATTCACAAGTGACGCATTATGCGATTTCAATTGTACGTGAGTTCTTGACTTCCTCTTTCTTAAACTTTGGCAGAACTACGGTCAATACGCCGTTTTCAACCTTAGCTGAGATATGCTCCTTGTCAACATCATCAGGCAAAGTATAGTTCTGCTGGTAGTTGCTGTAAGAGAACTCGCGACGCAGATAATGTTGTTTCTGCTGCTTGTCTTCTTCCTTGTGCTCCCATTTGTTCTCGATAGCAACGCTCAGATTGCCATCTTCGTTAATGTTTACACGGCAGAACTCCTTCTTGATTCCAGGAGCGGCAACTTCCATAGTGTAAGCCGTTTCATTTTCCATCACGTTTACTGCCGGTGCTGTTGTGTTTGCACGAGGCATGAAATCAAAGTCGTCAAATACTGTTGGGAACCAACTGTTTTTAAACATTACTGGTAACATAGTCAATACCTCCATTTTTATTTTAGTTTTTAATTATTCATTCACTTGCCTTCAGCTTTCGCTTTCAGCTTGCACCTAAGAATAGGCAATACCCGTGCCAATAGGTTTTGAATGACAATATGTCAACGAATGGAGGCTGTGCCTGCAATTTTGTCAATGGATGCAGACAATTTGTCAATATTCCAGGTCTTATTGCTCGAAAACGCTGGCAAGGTTCTTTACTAACTCGTCCTCATTGAGACTGATGTTGATGATCTTGCCTTCTGGGTCGAGCAACATACCGGTTGGCACCCAGCGGATGGCGTATAGGTTTACGATGTCACTCTGCCAGTACTTCAGGTCAGACACTTGTGTCCATGTGAGTCCTTGCTTCTCAACAGCATTGAGCCACGTCTCACGATTGCGGTCTATGGATACCCCCAAGACTGTGAAGTTCTTGTCCTTATATTTGTTATAGGCTTCCACGATGAATGGATTCTCTCTTCTGCAATCAGGACACCAGCCAGCCCAGAAACTAACAAGCACATATTTGCCTCGGAAATCTTTCAGACTGACGGGCTTGCCATCTGGGTCGGGAAGGGTAAAGTCTGGTGCTATCTTGCCTATCTGTACAGCTTCCTTTCTGGCTATCAGGTCTTCCATCTGTTTCACATACTTGTTGCCGTCTAACGATTTATCCAGTTTGGCACGTAAAGACTGCAGCTGTCCAAGGTCAAGGCCCCAAGCCAGGTTACGCATTATATAATAAGGTGCAAGTGCTGATGAGGGATTGGCAGCTACAAACTCATTGATGTCAAAGCCTTCTTTGCCAACCTTACCTACCGTCTCTTGATAAAGCGTGTTGATAGGCGAACCTTCGATGTCGAGAGTTTTCTTCTCCTCACTCATTTTGATGTTCAACATCTCATTTCCGAGGAAGAATACCAGAGGATTGTTGCTCTCTTTGTCAGTTGTCAGACCATAAGCCAGAGTCTGCAAAGCGAATCCCCTGAACTCAAACTTGCCCTCGCTTACTTCTGCTGAATCCACAAGCGTGTAGTTCTTGTCCTGATACTCCTTCAGATATACCATACCGCTCTTGATGTCAGATATCTCACCGTTGATCAGATATCCTGTGCCGTTTGTCTTACTGTTTCCGTTGCATGAGGCGAGTGCCAGCACAAGACACAAACCTCCCAAAATCTTTCTTACCATATTCTTAATTATTCATTTTTCCATTTTCCGTTTTCCATTCTCCATTCTCCATTATCCATTCTCCATTATCCATTATAATAAGGCTTGCCAAAGTGAATCCAAAGACAGCCGTTATCTGTGCTAAAGACCCTTTTCCCTCAGTCTTGTATGGCAGTCGCTCATCGCTATACACACATTTGAACTTACGCTTGGGAAACTCACCGCTTTTCTTAAACCTGTTGCGTAGCGCTTTGGCTAAAGGGTCACCAGCCACTTTCCAGAATTCAGTCACTTTGATGCGTAACGGATCCAGTTTCAAGGCTGCACCCATTGACGAATACAGCGTGGCTTTGGAGGCGGTTGCCTGAAGTATCAGTAAAGCCTTGTCTTTCAGACTGTCGATAGCATCAACCACATAGTCATAACTGTCAAGGTCAAACCCGCTGGCCGTCTCTTCATTATACACCGTCTGTATGGCATTGATCTCAGCTTGGGGGTTGATAAGCAGTAGCCTTTTTTTTAGAGCATCTACTTTCACTTCTCCCACGGATTGGGTTGTTGCCATCAACTGACGGTTGATGTTTGACTCACAAACCACGTCTGAATCAACAATGGTAAGATGGCGAATGCCAGTGCGTATCAGGCACTCTGCGCACCAGCTTCCAACGCCACCGACACCCACTATCAGTACTTTGGCATTGGCGATGCGTGCCATACATTCACTGCCCAATATCAGCTCAGCCCTGTTGAATATCTCGTCTTCTTTTATCATAATTGCTGCAAAGATAGTGCAAAATTCATAAGTTTATGCTATATTTGCACCGGAATTTAATATTGAACGCAATGAAAAACTATCTGCATATCGTGTTGTGCCTGTTTATAGCAGTGCTGACATCATGCCACAATCAGTCACAAAAGAAAAACCCTGACAATTATGTCGTTGAATCTATAGAAAAAGAGGTGGTCAGCAATGAGGTGCATCATCTGCAGACCATCGAGTCGTCGGCATCAGCTGATTTTAAAGGTAAGACTTATTCTATAAATGTTATCAGAAAAGCTGATAGCCAACTGCCTGTCGTGTCTGATGAGCAAGGTGTGAAATACAATGATAACCGCATCAGTCTCCATATCTACACAGGAGGAAAAGAACTGGTCAATAAAGACTTTACCAAGCAGTCTTTCGCTTCTTATTTAGAGCCGTCTTTCCTTCAGCATTCAATTCTGGAAGGCCTTGTTTTCGACAAGGTAACAGAATATGGCTTGATGTTTGCCGCAAGCGTAAGCTATCCGGAGAGTGACCTTTATGTTCCTTTTCATGTAACAGTCCTGCCTGATGGCAACCTCTCGATTGACAAGGCTGACATGATGGACGATTACGAGCCGGAGGCAGAACCTGAAAAGAACAAATAGACTTACTCCAGATCAACAACCGTAATTCCGGCTCCTCCGAATTGCACATGCTCATCGTGGAAGTCCTTTACCCCAGAAACGCTTTGAAGGTACTGGCGGATTAGAGTCCGAAGAATGCCAGTGCCCGTTCCATGCAGAATCCTTACGCGTGGTACTCCCACTAATATGGCGTCATCTATGAAATAGGTAACTGCCTGTATGGCTTCATCTCCCCTCATTCCCCTTACGTCAATATCTTGCTTGAAGTTCAGTTTCCTGTCGTGCATAGAATCCTGGGTCTGTTCGCTTAGGTAAGTGGCTTTCTGTGTTATAGAAGGCTTGCTGCTGGGAGCTTGCGAAGGCTCTAACCTGTCAATCTTTACAGTAGTCTTGATGCTGCCAAAAGCCACAGTCACATCCTTGCCGTGAATCTCCAGCACTTTGCCGATGCCTTGCTGGCCTTTCAGCTTCACTGATGCGCCTTCCGCAATCAAGGCTTGCTGTTCGGCCTCACGCTTAGCTTGCTGCTTAGCCTGTTCCTCTGCTGAGAGGGCTGGCTGGGCAGTTTTCTCCTTCTTGCGGTCTTTTTTGCGTTGTTGTCTCTCACGCAGTTGCTCCATCTTGCGGGAAATCTTGTCTTCCTTGTCTTTAGTCTCTTGATCTTGCAACTGTTTGCGGAAATCAGCCAGTTCCTGACGTATTTTCTTGGTCTCTTCTTTCGCAGCCTGTGCCTCCTTGATGCCTCTGATGGTGCCTTCTATGCGGGAGTTAGCCTCCTGCATCAGTTGCTCTGCTTCAGTCTTTGCGGTACGCAGGATTTCCTTACGTTCCTGGTGAAGCTCCTGCAGCTCACGTTCATAACGTGCGATGGTCTCTTCCATAACCTTCTCACGCTGGTGAATGTTCTGCCTTTTGTTCTGCCAGTATCGTTTGTCGCGCACGATGTCTTGCAAGTATTTGTCGGAGTTGATGTAATCACTGCCCACAATAGCGGAGGCATCAGCGATTACTTCTTCTGGTAAGCCTATCTTGCGGGCTATCTCAACGGCAAAAGAACTGCCTGGCATGCCTATTTGAAGGAGGAATAGTGGCTGCATGAGATTACGGTCATACAACATAGCGCCATTAACGATACCTTCATGTGCGTCAGCAAAGTGCTTCAGGTTCTGGTAGTGAGTGGTGATAACGCCGAATGTGCCCTTCTCATTGAAACGCTTCAATACGGCTTCAGCGATGGCACCGCCTATCTGTGGCTCAGTACCTCCTCCGAATTCGTCAATGAGGATAAGGCTCTTGATGTCACATTGCTTCATCATGTTCTTCATGTTCAGCAGATGGGATGAATAGGTACTCAGGTCGTCCTCAATGCTCTGCTCGTCGCCGATATCAATGAATATGCTGTTGAAAATGCCAGCGTGGCTGCCTTCATGAAGGGGGATAGGCAAGCCGCATTGCAGCATATATTGTAATAGGCCTACAGTCTTGAGACATACTGACTTACCTCCTGCATTGGGTCCTGAAATCAGTAGGATTCGTCTCTCTTTGGTCAGCTCGATATCTAAAGGAACTACTTTCTTGTTATGCTTGGCAAGGGATATCTGCAATAATGGATGCACGGCAGATCCCCAGTCTATCAGCTGTTTGTTTTCAAAAGCCGGCTTAATGGCATTTGACTGTTGGGCGAACAAGGCTTTTGCCCGTATAAAATCAATTTCTGCCAAAAACTCGTATGATTGCAGAACATCAGGTATCTGAGGACGAAGCTCATCTGTAAACTCCATCAGGATTCTGGCTATTTCGCGTTTTTCTTCACTCTCCAGCTCACGCACTCGGTTATTAGCCTCCACCACTGCTTCAGGCTCAATAAACACGGTCTTGCCACTGGCAGATTCGTCGTGTACGATACCTCTCACCTTGCGTTTCATGGCTGGAGCAACAGGAATAACCAGACGTCCGTCGCGCATGGTCGGTGATACGTCTTTATCTACAACGCCCTCGCTTTGTGCGCTTTTCAAGATGCTGGCAAGAATACGTGAAATGCTGTTTAAAGTAGCGGAATGTTCTCTGCGAATGCGTGCCAGTTCCGTCGAAGCATTGTCCTTAATTTGTCCGTAAGGGCTTAAAATGGCATTAATTCTGCTGATGAGCTTGGGAAACACCAGGATGTCTCCTGCCAGTCGGCAAAGATTAGGGTAGGGAGTGGTGAACCCTTCTTCCTCTGATTCCTCGACTTTGAGGAATCTCACGATGTCACGTATGGTTTCCAAGGAACGACGAAGGTCAAAAAGTTCCTTCTCTTCCAGGAAAAGTCCTACCACTTTCACACGGTTCAGGGCAGGACGGACATCAAAGAAGTATTGAGCAGGGAAATCAGCGTCTCCTTGTAGTATCATCAGAAATTCACAAGTCTGGTCAAGCTGCGTGTTGATGTCATCAAAGCATGTGCTAAACGCCATTTTCTCAACACGTTCTTCGCCAAGCGTGCTCAGACATCTGCCTTTCAGCAGCAGTCGTATTTGGTCAAAACCAATCTTCTGTTCAAAGTTATTTGGATAAATCATG
>JAFUVZ010000003.1 GCA_017471185.1 Bacteroidaceae bacterium | reverse complement strand
TTTGGTCTCCCCCATTATCAAGTCAACAATGAAAAAGATGCTACTTCTTCAAAATGTAATACTCATAAGGCTTGAGGGTGAACACCACAGGGAGTTCAACCTTACCACCATTCATCATGTCAGCAACCTTTTTATTCTGCCATTCTTGCGGAATAATAGCTTGCGAATCATGATTACGTACATTGACGAGCACCAGGAAATCCTGCTTCTCATGGAGTTTCTCAAACACCATGACATCTTTGGCAGGATAGCCAATCAACTGCCCCCACTTCAAAGCACCATATTTATTATATAGGCCGAGAAGTTGCTTGTACTCGTTGTATATCTCAGGGTTAGACATCCAGTCTATGGGTTTCCAATGGAAGAAATTGAGGCGTTCAGGATAAGCAACTTCCTGACTGCCATAAAGAAGGGCACCACCACGAATAAATACCGTCTCTACAAAAGCAGCCATAGAGCCACGAACACCGCCATATTCCTGAACAGGAGAACGACCAGCAGCCTCGTCATGGTTGGTGATGAAACGCAGTTTTACTTTACCTTGAGGAATGGTATCATATTCAGCATAATCAGTCATAAACAGTTTGACTGCACTGCTGTCACGCTGAAATACATCACGATTGGCATTCATATAATCCCAGGAGTAGTTCATGTCGAATCCTGCATCAAAATGATCCGCACGCTTACCTTCTGCCAACATCAGCAAAGGCTTGGGCAGGGCACGCATGGAATCAACAGCCTGCTTCCAGAAATCAAAAGGCACAAAATCAGCAGCATCACAACGATATCCGTCAATACCCACCTCAGTTACCCAATATTTCATGGCATCAATCATAGCCAGACGCATGTCAGCATTGTCAAAATTAAGATCAGCCACATCTTCCCAATTTGTGGTAGCGGGCCAAATGATATTACCCTCTTCATCATGGGTGTACCAATCAGGATGTTCAGTCATCCACACATTATCCCAGGAAGTATGGTTAGCCACCCAGTCCATGATGACGCTCATACCCTTCTCATGGCAAAGATCTACGAGGCGCTTGAAATCTTCAAGTGTACCGTAATTCGGGTTGACAGCCTTGTAGTTCTTAATACAATAAGGAGAGTTCTTCGCTTTTTCCACACCTTGTTCGTATGTCGGCATGAACCAGATTACGTTTACCCCCAGGTCACGAATAGAGTCCAGACGATTAGCAATCACATTAAAGGCGTTTTTCTGCGCAAAAACCAACGGATTTACCTCATACATCACCACATCATGAGGGTCAGGCAGGGTATAACCCTTTTTCCGGGTGGGAGTGCAAGCGAGGACAGTTGCAAGCAAAACCACCAATGACAACAGTTTTTTCATATCATTGCTTTATTAAAAATAGATATCGGTGTTATGAAAAAAGGGCTGTGCCTGGCACAGCCCCCCTTAAATAAATACAGCTTTCAGATTAGCACTGAGCCAGCTTTCCGTCAGAACCCAGCACGTCTGTGATCTTGTGCTTGTAGAGCTCTTCCATCAGGTCGCGAGCAGGACCGCAGTACTTACGTGGGTCGAACTCACCTGGTTTCTCTGCGAACACCTTGCGTACAGCAGCGGTGAACGCCAGACGAGAGTCAGAGTCGATGTTGATCTTGCAAACAGCGCTCTTAGATGCCCGTCGGAGCTGCTCCTCTGGAATACCTACTGCATCAGGCAACTTGCCGCCGTTAGCATTGATGATGTCAACATACTCCTGTGGAACAGAAGATGATCCGTGCAGCACGATTGGGAATCCAGGCAGCTGCTTCATGATAGCGTCGAGCACATCAAATGCCAATGGAGGAGGAACCAGTCTACCAGTCTTCGGGTCACGGGTGCACTGCTCTGGCTTGAACTTGTAAGCACCATGAGAAGTACCGATAGAGATAGCTAAGCTGTCAACACCAGTTTTAGAAGTGAAGTCAATCACCTCTTCTGGTTTGGTGTAGTGAGACTCTTCAGCCTGAACCTCATCCTCAACACCTGCCAGCACGCCAAGCTCGCCCTCAACAGTTACATCAAACTGATGAGCATACTCAACAACCTTGCGGGTCAAAGCAACGTTTTCATCATAAGGCAGTGAAGAACCGTCGATCATCACAGAAGAGAAGCCCAAATCAATGCAGTTCTTGCAGAGCTCATAGCTGTCACCATGATCAAGGTGCAGCACGATCTCAGGATGAGCGCAACCCAGTTCCTTTGCATACTCTACAGCACCCTGAGCCATATAGCGCAGCAGTGTAGGGTTAGCATAATTACGGGCACCCTTGGAAACCTGCAGGATGACCGGTGACTTCAGCTCAGAAGAAGCTTTGATAATAGCCTGCAGCTGCTCCATGTTGTTGAAGTTGAATGCAGGAATGGCGTAACCGCCTTCAATGGCTCTCTTAAACATCTCGCGGGTGTTTACCAAGCCTAATTCTTTGTAATTAACCATTTTGTTTACTATATTAAGTTACTAATCGTTTCTTTCAACCGCAAAAATAAGCATTCTATTTCAAAAGATAAAAAAAATTACACTATTTTTGCAAAATCTTTTCGGGTTTCAGATAAAAGCATTATCTTTGCGGTCGAATTGCGAAAGACCATTACACTATTGCCAATTATATATTGATTAAAAATTAAAAAAGATAAAAACAATGAAAGAAGGTATTCATCCTACAAATTACCGTCCGGTAGTATTCAAGGATATGTCAAACGGTGACATGTTCCTGAGCCGTTCTACTTGCAAGACCACTGAAACCATTGAGTTCGAAGGTGAGACTTATCCTGTAGTAAAGCTTGAGATTTCAAGCACTTCTCATCCTTTCTACACGGGCAAGAGCAAGCTGGTTGACACCGCTGGTCGTGTAGATCGTTTCATGAGCCGCTACGGTCATGTAAAGAAGTAATCGACTTCTTGTTAAATCACTCAAGGGGACTTCTCCACAAGAGATGTCCCCTTTTTAAATCCAACATATCATGAAAAATACTCCATTTACAGAAAAGCACATAGCGTTGGGCGCTAAGATGCATGAGTTCGCAGGCTATAATATGCCTATTGAGTATCCGACAGGTATCATACAGGAGCACATGACCGTAGTCAACGGCGTGGGTGTGTTCGACGTATCTCACATGGGTGAGTTCTGGGTAAAAGGCCCCAATGCCCTGGCATTCCTGCAGCAAGTGACTTCTAACAACGTGGCAGCCCTCACACTGGGCCAGGCACAATACACCTGTTTCCCCAATGAGCAGGGAGGCATCGTGGATGACCTCATCGTTTATTATTATGAGCCAGAAAAGTATCTCCTGGTTGTCAATGCCGCCAATATAGACAAGGACTGGAACTGGTGCGTGAGCCATAACGAAGCAGGTGCTGAACTCCAGAACTCTTCTGACAACACGGCCCAACTGGCAGTGCAAGGTCCTAAGGCACTGGCTACCCTCCAGAAGCTGACATCTATCGACTTGAGCACTATACCTTATTATCATTTCACACATGGTGAGTTCGCAGGCGTGAAAGACGTCATCATTTCCAACACGGGTTACACGGGTGCAGGAGGTTTCGAGATTTACTTCTATCCGCAGGACGCGGAACAGATCTGGAATGCTGTGTTTGAGGCTGGTAAGGAATTTGGCATCGCGCCTATCGGACTGGGAGCACGCGATACCCTGCGCCTGGAAATGGGGTTCTGCCTCTATGGCAATGACCTGAATGACACCACCTCTCCTATTGAAGCAGGTTTGGGCTGGATTACCAAGTTTGTGGATGGCAAGAACTTCACCAACCGTGCCGAGCTGGAACGCCAGAAGCAAGAGGGCGTTTCCCGCAAGCTCGTAGGCTTTGAAATGATAGACCGCGGCATTCCTCGCGAGCATTACAAACTGCTCAATACCGACGGCGAGGAGATAGGCGAAGTAACCAGTGGTACTATGTCACCAACCCGTAAGATTGGAATCGGATTAGGTTATGTAAAGACCGCCTACAGTAAAGCTGGCACGGACATTCTGATTGATATGCGTGGCAGAAAGCTCAAGGCCGTTGTGGCACGTCCTCCATTCCGCAAGAAAGCAGAATAGCCTGTCAGCAAGGGAGATCTTCAATGGTCAAAATAAAGAGAGGCGGAGCAATAGATTGTTCCGCCTCTCTCCTCTTATTACTATAAGGTGTAAATTACTTAGAATAACGGGCGTTCAGACCATCCAGCACCTCCTGGGTGATATTCAGAGCCTCATCAGCCAACAGCAGGTTATCCATACCCGTATTGCTGATAATCAGGCTGAATCCCTTAGTCTTATTGTATTCCTTCAAGAAATTCTTAATAGAATCTGACAACTGCAGGTTGTTCTTCTCGCTCTCAGCCGCCAGTTCACTTTGCAACTTGTCGCTCAAAGTCTGCAAATCCTCGCTCAGCTTGTTAATGCGGTTATACTCCTGCCGTGCACGTTCTTCAGAGAGGAAAGCGTTGTTCTGCAACTTTGTCTGGAACTCATTCTGCTGCTTCTGCAAATCCTGAGCTTTCTGATTCAGCTGAAGACGCACATTCTCGCTCTTCTTAACCATAGCCTCATTGAGGTCAATGCAGAAATTATACTTAGACAGTAATGAGTCAATCTCCACGTATGCCACCTTGAAGCCAGACACACTACCCTGAGCAACCGGCTCAGAAGTTGTCTGACTATTCTGATTGCCCGCACACTGTGCAAACATCATGACGCAGCACAAAGCTGCCAACCCCATGATAAGGTTCTTCATTTTCTTCATAATCACTTTTAGTTCTATTTTTGTTCTTATTTCATTGCTAATATTATTCCTTCACGGCCAAACGGGACGGTTTCCTGGCATTACGGTCTTGCGACTCCACACAATCAATGCCCCTCTTGAGCATCTCCTTATTGCCACTGATGTGGAAATGCGGGAACTTGCCTGCCTTCGTAAAGAACACCTTTACGCCCAAAAAGAGCACGCAAACGCCAACAATCGCTAATGTTAAAAGCACCGTATATAGCATATCTCGTTTTTTTTTCTTACTTTTGCCAATGTATAAGCCATGATAAACATGAACCTATCTTTGCAACAGCTTGCAAAGATACAACAATATATTGAATATGGAAAAAAAAGAACTAAAACCTGCTGGAGTTTTCAGATTTTTTGAGGAAATTTGTCAGATTCCAAGACCCTCAAAGCATGAGGAGAAGATTATCGCGTATTTACAAGAGTTTGGAAAGAAGTACAATCTGAAGACCACAACGGATGCATGTGGCAATGTACTGATAGAGAAGCCTGCCACTCCCGGCTATGAAAACCGTAAGACGGTAGTACTGCAAGCACACATGGATATGGTACCCGACAAACGCAAGGATGTGGAGCATGACTTCCTGAAAGACCCAATTGAAACATGGATTGACGGTGAGTGGCTGAAAGCCAAAGGCACTACCTTAGGCGCTGATAACGGCATCGGTGTGGCTACAGGACTGGCTGTTCTTGCTGGTGATACCATTGAACACGGACCGTTAGAGTGCCTGTTCACCCGCGATGAAGAGACCGGTCTTACAGGAGCTTTTGAAATCAAAGAGGGCTTCATGCATGGAGACATTCTGCTGAACCTGGATTCTGAGGACGAAGGAGAAATCTTTATCGGCTGCGCTGGCGGCGTTGATTCTGTAGGCAAGTTCACCTACCGGGACGTAGAAGTGCCAGCTGATTATTATGCCTGCCACATTGAGGTGAAGGGTCTGCTGGGAGGTCATTCAGGTGACGATATCATTCGTGGCAGAGCCAACGCCAATAAAATCCTGAACCGTTTCCTGATGAAGGCAGTTAAGCAATATCATCTCTATCTCTGTGAAATCAGTGGCGGTAGCCTGCACAATGCGATTCCTGCTGTAGCACAGGCTGTAGTTGCTTTGCCAGAAAGTGACAAGCACAACTTGCGTGCATTGTTGAATGTATTTACGGCAGAAGTACAGGCTGAGTATTATGTAACCGACCCAGGCCTGCAGATCGTGATGGAAACAGTGGCTACGCCAAAGACCGCCATCGACTGCGACACGGCTAAACGCTTGTGCCAAACGATCTATGCTTTGCCTCACGGCGTATTCTGCATGAGTCAGGACGTGCCAGGACTCGTTGAGACCAGCACAAACCTCGCCACCATCAAGATGAATCCCGCCGAGCATCAGGTTATCATAGGTACAAGCCAGCGAAGCTCTACAGAGTCCTCCAAGGATGACATCGCCACAATGGTACGTACTGTATTAGAGATGGGCGGTGCGGAAGTGAGTCACGGAGACGGTTATCCCGGTTGGAAGCCTAATCCTCACTCCGAAATCCTGACCGTTGCAGTAGAAAGTTACAAGCGCCTGTTTGGTAAAGAACCTGCGGTAAAGGCTATTCACGCCGGATTGGAATGCGGCCTGTTCCTGGACAAGTACCCGAAACTTGACATGATTTCCTTTGGCCCTACCCTCCGAGGCGTGCATACACCTGACGAAAGGATGCTTATACCTACCGTTGAGCTGTTCTGGCAGCATCTGCTGGACATCTTGAAGCACACACCAGAAATTAATTGACAATTGATAATTGACAATTGACGACTGAATATGAGAAGGTTACTATCATTGTTCACACTGGTAGCTATAGCGTGTAGCTGTCTTGCGCAAGACAGCTACCGCTTTAGAGTGGTGAGCTATAACGTTGAGAATCTGTTTGACTACCAGCATGACTCACTGAAGAACGACTACGAGTTCCTTCCTGACGCCGTCCGGCATTGGGACAGACAGAAATATCAGAAGAAGCTCGATGACCTGGGGCGTGTCATCATTGCTACAGGAGAATGGACTCCGCCTGCCTTAGTGGGACTTTGCGAGGTAGAGAATGAGCATTGTCTGACAGACTTGACACGCAACTCCGTGCTGAAAGAAGCGGGATACCGCTACGCTATGACGGAATCACCAGACCAACGTGGCATAGATGTAGCTTTGCTATATCAGCGTGAAGTGTTCAAGCCTGTAAACGTGAACACCTATAGAATACCGCCTTTATCAAAGACTCGCAACGCTACCCGCGACATTCTGCATGTAACGGGCGAATTGCCTAACCATTCTCTGCTCGACGTGTTCGTCTGCCACCTGCCTTCTCGTTCCGGTGGTGAAAAAGAGTCGGAGCCATACCGGCTGTTAGCAGCAGGCGTTCTGAAGCAAGCGGTGGATAGCCTGATGCAGGCAAGAAAGAATGCCCAGATCATCATCATGGGTGATTTTAACGACTACCATAATAACCGAAGCGTAACTGAAGTGGTCGGCGCAAAACACATATCTACCCTGAAAGCTGATAAGAAAACATTATACCATCTGTTAGCGGCCAAAGAGACTGCTAAAAAAGATTATGGCAGCTATCGGTATCACGGTGAATGGAATTCACTGGATCACTTGATTGTGAACGGCAGGCTACTCAGGCAAAAAGGTTCATTTCATATTATGCCTGCAGATGACGGTTTCTTTGTCAAAGCAGATGTTTTCAAGGCTGATTTTTTATTAGAAGACGATGACCGTTACGGAGGCAAACTGCCATTCAGAACATTTTCAGGGGTTAAATATAAAGGTGGATATAGCGACCACCTGCCCATCTTCGCTGACTTTATACTGAAATATTGATAGTTACGAGCTACGAGTAAAACCTATACCTGTAACTCGTAGCTCGTAACTTGTAGCTTTAGTGGTACTGATACAATTTGAGGTCAAAAGCCTGAACCATTACCAACAGATGGTCGAAAATGTCAGACTGCAAACGTTCATACTCACGCCACACCTGATTTCGCATAAAGAAATACACTTGCACCGGTACGCCAAACTGAGTAGGTTCTTTCTGTCCTATCACCATCTGCATCTCAGTATTCACCAGAGGTGAAGCCTCCAGATAACGCTCCACATACGCACGGTACAACTGGGCATTGGTAGGAGTCTCCCCTTTAGCTGGCTCATAATCAGCCATCAAAGGTATCTCTTTCTTGATACGCTCTAAAAAATCCGGTGTACAGAATTTCAATGTGTTTAAATCCAAATATATCAGCTTGTTCACTCTACGTCCCCCACTCTCCTGCATACCTCGCCAATTCTGGAAGGTCGTGTTAACTAAGGTGTAGGGGGGGATAGTAGTGATAGTCTTGTCCCAATTCTGGATTTTCACAGTGTTAAGCGTTATCTCCGTAACGATACCGTTAGCCGCTCCATTAGAGAGTTGAATCCAATCGCCTACCCTCAGCATATCATTGCCAGACAGTTGAATGCCAGCAACAAAGCCTAAGATGCTGTCTTTGAACACCAACATCAGTACGGCTGCAGAAGCACCCAAGCCTGCAAACAGAGTGGCAGGTGACTTGTCTATCAAGACAGACACAATCAGTATGCCTCCGATAAAGAACATAGCTACCTGTATAACTTGCACCAGACTCTTGATAGGTCTGCCATTCTTGAGATATGTCTCGTCATACCAGTCATTGAATGCTTTCAGCAAGCTGTTCAGTGTTACCATTACCGTCCCTATCATATACACAAACACCAGCTTCTGGCAAAAAGCCAATGCGTCAGTATGCACCACGAAAGCCAATGGAAGCCCCAGCTGCATCAGCACTCCGGGAAACAGATGTAATACATGATGGATGACTTTATGATTTACCATGTGTCTCAAGAAAGGAACAGGTCTTTTCTTGAGAAACCGTGTGATGCTGACAGCTATGATTTCCTGCAATACATAGTTTAACGCCAATGCTATCAGCACTATCATTAATGCGATACAATATTCATCCAAGAGATTCGCATACTCCGCAGAAACTCCCATGCTGAGCAGCCAATCATTCATCCAATGACTCAGTGTTTTCATACTCTTTATTTATTATTTTGCCTGTTTGCGATGCAAAAATAGGCATAAATCGAAAGATTTCTGCAAAAAAAACGTAAAATGTCACGAATAATTGCTTACTTCGCAGTTTAGAAACAAACAAAACAGCAATTATATGAAGAAATTGATTCAAACAGCAGGCCTCCTGCTCATGCTTTTGGCTATTGCAGGAGCATGTAGCAAGGAGAGTTATGAACCTAACACCAATCCTAATAACGGCAACAGTGGAAACGGGAGCACTGACCCTACGCCTGCTGAGACTATCAGCGAGGAAATCAAGAAGGCTGACGAGTTTGCACAGAATGCGCTCGACACCTATTATCTATGGAACACTACCATTGCCGATGACATCAAGAACAAGCTTGCCCCCAGTGTCTGCAAGGATCCTATTACCACAGTGACAGAAATCAGATATAAGGAAGACCGTTGGACTCAGTTATTTGACGATATATCTGTCATGCAAGAGTCAGTGGAAGGCATCTCTACCACTCATGGCATGAACCTTTCTGTAGGTAGATTTACCAACACTGAGACATTCTTCTTCATCGTGAATCTGGTCTATGCCAACAGCCCTGCCGAGAAAGCGGGCGTTAAGCGTGGCGACATCATCATATCCTATAATGGTGGCGATATCAACCAGTCAAATCTGGAAGACGCATATTATGGCACCAGAACAGCTTCATACGGTTTAGGGAAATGGACTGACGAAGGCATTGAGGATATGAACCAAAGCGTATCACTGACTCCTGTCAAGTTGTACCTGGATCCTGTCATCATCAGCAAGACTTTCGATGTGAACGGCAAGAAAGTGGGATATCTGATGTATGACAGCTTCGACCTGGATTCTGCGGAGAAACTGATTCAGGTATGCAAGCAGTTTAAGGCTGAGGGTGTAAAAGAGCTGGTTCTTGACCTGCGTTATAATGGAGGAGGCTATGTATTTACGGAAGAGCTGCTGGCATCTATGCTGGCTCCAGAGGCGAATGTAACGGCAGGAGATCTCTACCAGAAAGAAGAATTCAACAGCATTCTGACTAACGCCTGGAGCAAGGACGACCCTGATTTCAACAAAACTTATTTCTCTTTCACCCATGAATTCGGCTCAAGCAGCGACAAGGATTACAAGAAGCTATCTACCCAAGGGGCAAACATTGGTTTGAATAAGATTTATGCCATTGTCAGTTCAAACACCGCGTCTGCATCAGAGTCTCTGCTGGTTGGCTTGAATCCGTTTATGGACGTCGAGACCATCGGAAAGCAGACTCATGGCAAGTTCTGCACCGGCTATATTTTAGGTGTGAACAATGTTTATGAGAAAGTACCGTCAGTAATCAGCAAGTGGGGTATCTATGTAATGGTAGGCACATACTCTGATAAAGACGGCAAGAATATGGCTCGTCCGAACGGCATCACCCCTGGCACGGCAGCAGAAGATACACCTTGGGAGGGTTACGACTTGGGTGACGAAAACGAAAGCATGCTGAAGGCAGCCTTGAAAGCAGCCGGAAAGACTTACGCTGAAACCAGGTCATTGGAGACCCGCCCACGTTTGGACTTACTGCCAATGCATAACAAGTACAAGTTCGGCAAGCGAATTATGAACCGTCCTTTTGAAAGCTTCAGATAAGCTTTTCACCCATTATACATCCCTCGTGAGGAAAAAATTAATCTCTCACGAGAAAAAAATTAATCCCTCACGAGGGACAAAAAAATTCCTCGTGAGGGAGAAAAAGGCCAACAACCTGTATTTTTACAGCCTCTTCAAGGCCAGTTTGATTACCTTTTCCACAGCAGCATCCGGTTCTTCTTTCAAAATAGTATAAACCACTTTCTGAGAAGGAGCCGCCGGGAAGCCCAACATAGTAAGCGCAGCAACCGCTTCCTGCTGTACTTCCCTATTCACAACATCCTGCTTCGGCGAGTCAACCATAGTGGCATCACCCATTACCAGACCGTCAGTCTTAATCTTGTCTTTCAGTTCTACAATGATACGCTGAGCCGTCTTCAAGCCAATACCTTTAACAGATTTCAAGATATTGGTATTTTCAGAGCTTATGACATTCACCAGCTCATTAGGAGAAAGGGCTGACAGAATCATCCTTGCCGTGTTACCACCGATTCCAGATACGGTTATCAGCAACAGAAACAATTCACGTTCCTGCTTGGTGGCAAAACCGAACAACACGTAAGCATCCTCACGGATAGCCTCATAGACATAAAGTTTGCACTCCTTCTTACCTTGAATGGCACTGTATGTATTCAGCGAGATATTCAGCATATACCCCACTCCATTGCAATCGACAACAGCATTGGCCGGCGCCAGTTCAGCCAGTTCACCTCTAACATAATCTATCATAAAATGAACTTTTTTTGTTTTTATGATGCAAATATACGGATTATTTATGTATTTTTGCAACCAAACAATAGGTTTATACAACAAATACACGAAATGTTATGAAGAAAATCAGAGCAGCCATAGTTGGTTATGGCAACATCGGACGCTTCGCTTTAGAAGCATTGCAAGCCGCACCAGATTTCGAAATTGCAGGCATCGTTCGTCGAGCAGGCGCAGATAATTGTCCTGAAGAATTGAAGAACTACCCTGTCGTGAAGGATATCCGCGAACTGAAAGACGTGGACGTAGCAATTCTCAGCACACCGACTCGCAGCGTAGAAGCATACGCTAAAGACATTCTTGCAATTGGCATCAACACTGTTGACAGCTTTGACATACACACACAGATTCCAGCCTTGCGCAAATCACTGCAAGAAGTAGCCAAAGCACACAATACAGTATCTGTCATTTCAGCCGGTTGGGATCCAGGTTCTGATTCCATCGTACGCACACTGTTGCAAGCCATTGCACCTAAAGGCATCAGCTATACCAACTTTGGCCCTGGCATGAGTATGGGACACACCGTCGCCGTCAAATCGAAGGAAGGTGTGAAAGCGGCATTGTCAATGACTATCCCTGTGGGTACTGGCATCCATCGCCGCATGGTTTATGTAGAGTTGGAAGACGGATATAAGTTTGAAGATGTAGAACGTGCCATCAAGACCGATCCATATTTCGCCTCAGACGAGACCCATGTCATGCAAGTTCCATGCGTTGATGACCTGAAAGATATGGGTCATGGGGTCAACCTGACTCGTAAAGGCGTATCAGGAAAGACGCAAAACCAGCTGTTTGAATTTAATATGCACATTAACAATCCTGCGTTGACAGGCCAGGTCCTGGTATGCGCTGCACGTGCCGCTATGCGTCGTGAACCCGGTTGCTACACGATGATTGAGATTCCTGTGGTTGATCTTCTGCCTGGTGACAAAGACGAATGGATAGGGCATCTGGTATAATCAGTAAGCGGATTATAAGTGAGATAAAGGAGGTGGCTCTGGCAGTCGCCTCCTTATTTTATACAAAAAAAGCTGCTTACTATCTTCACAGACTATAAGCAGCACAAACCACAAATACAAATACAACTAAACAAAGTTTCTTTTATAGAATCTATTTTTACAACTAAAAATACACGTGTCAGATAACACCCTGAGCCATCATGGCGTGAGCCACTTTCATGAAGCCTGCCACATTAGCGCCCTTTACATAGTTAACATAACCATCAGGCTGAGTACCATACTTGATACACTGCTCATGAATATTATGCATAACCGTATGCAGTTTCTCATCTACCTCAGCGGCACTCCAGCTCAAGTGCATAGCGTTCTGCGACATTTCCAGACCAGAAGTAGCCACACCACCGGCATTGACAGCCTTGCCCGGCGCAAACAGCATCTTGTGCTCGATAAACTTGTCAATAGCTTCTGGCGTGCAGCCCATATTGGAAACTTCAGCTACACAAAGCGTCTTATTGTCAATCAGCATCTGTGCATCATCACCATTCAGCTCGTTCTGAGTAGCACAGCAAAGCGCCACATCAACCTTCTGCTCCCATGGTTTCCTGCCAGGGAAGAACTTAGCGTTAGGATACTGCTCAACGTAAGGTTCAACCACATCATTACCTGAAGCACGCAACTCCAGCATATAGTCTATCTTGTCACCGCTGATACCATCCGGATCATAAACATATCCGTCAGGACCAGAGATAGTAACGACCTTGGCTCCCAACTCAGTAGCCTTTGTTACAGCGCCCCATGCCACATTACCGAAACCAGAAACAGCGACTGTCTTACCTTTCAGGTCAAGACCACGGGTAGCCATCATCTGCTTGGTGAAATACAGAGCACCGAAACCTGTTGCTTCCGGACGAATCAGAGAACCACCATATTCCAAGCCTTTACCAGTAAAGGTACCGTTGAACTCACGAGTCAGCTTTTTGTACATGCCGAACACATAACCTATTTCACGGCCACCCACACCGATATCACCTGCGGGAACGTCCATTTCAGGACCTACATGACGCCAGAGCTCCAACATAAATGCCTGGCAGAAACGCATGATCTCAGCATCACTCTTACCGCGTGGAGAGAAGTCAGAACCACCTTTACCACCTCCCATAGGCAATGTAGTCAATGCATTCTTGAAAGTCTGCTCAAAACCTAAGAACTTCAGGATTGACAGATTGACGGACGCATGGAAACGCAATCCTCCCTTGTACGGGCCAATAGCGTTATTAAACTGTACACGATAACCTAAGTTAGTCTGCACTTCACCTTTATCATCAACCCAAGTTACACGGAAAGTAAAGATACGGTCTGGTTCAACCAATCTTTCAATAATCTTAGCCTTCTCAAATTCAGGATGCTGGTTGTAAACGTCTTCGATTGAAAGAAGAACCTCTTTTACAGCCTGGAGGTATTCAGATTCGCCTGGATGTTTTGCCTCCAAATTCGACATAATTCTATCTATATTCATAGCATATAGGATTTAAAGATTTTTCTACATTTAAAGTCTCTCAGTCATTTTGTCACCAAAAGACACTGCAAATATACGGAAAATTTCAGTACTTCGTCCTTTTTGCTTAAATATTTAGAACTATTAACATTAATTTGTCAGGTTCAGGTTAGTATTTCAAAGAACTCTACACAAGTATCACGCTGCAAATGTAATGATATTTTTTTGAATTTGCGAAATTTATTGTCAGAAATATTGAAATTTATTATTTTTGTAACCCAAAAGACAGTTAGCATTGTTGAGATATGAAACGAATTATATTTTTTTTGGTTATGATAGTATCTTCTGTATATGGCTTCAGCCAGAAAGACGAAGTGAAAGAACTTCTGGTTTGGCGCAATCACATCTTGCAGCAGAAAGAAAAGCCCATGAGCAGTTTGAACTTCAGTGTACTGAGCGGCAAGTCTGTAACCTGGTGGGATGGCAACTCCCTGATGGTGCTGATAGATGAAGATGAAGGCGGCAAGTCTTTCGAGATGTATAACCCTGAGACTGGATCTGTTTTCGCCACGATAAAGACAGAGGGTAAAACAGGATTTGCGAAAGAATCAGGATTGACATTCACGTTGCATAAAATGGGGGAAACCATGTTGTTGGTTGCTAAAGAAGAAGGTAAGATGTATGACATCTTCATACAAGTTCCTGACCAACTGACATCCTGGCATTTCATAGACACACACGATGTGCTTGACGGGCTTTATATTACACCAGACAACACGCAATATGTGTTCGGTCTGCCTGAAATGTTTGAAGGAGTTACCAAATACACTGAAGACCCGGGGGTATTCATGGTTCCACAGAGTGCCAACCCTATGGATGACACCTGGAACTACAGGATATTATATGGTGATGGCAGAATCAGTCACGGCAGATATGTAGAGGATCCGGAAAAACGCAACATGCCTGGGGCCGGTGGCGCAGGAGCCATCATGGGTCCCATGGAATGGGGCTTAAATATTACGGACAAGGGATTGACAGGCAAAGTGCTGCACGACGAGCCAACAGTTGACCACAACCCCCGAATAACAGAGGAATTCACCCTAACAAAAATACAGACTCCTTTCAAAGGGATCAACGGTATCTGGACCTTCGCGTCTGTAAGGCCTTTAAACCGTATGATGTTGATTCATTTCCCCAAGGAGATTCTGCGTCTTATGAGAAATGAGATTTATGCCCGGCATGGAGTGAAGTTCAGCAGCGATGCAACCATTCAGGCATACTTCGACAATCAGCCTTGGTATAAAGCTACAGCTAACCCGTCTCCTCTGACAGGGTTGGAAATGCTGAACGTCAGCCTCATCAAAGCCGTTGAAGACCGGTTGGAAGAAAACTAACACCCATTATTCATTTTCCATTATCTATTTTTTAATGCTTAGTAAACAACATTTAAACAGACTATACCTGCGCGATACACAGTTTGCCAAACTGATGACGAAGCGCATCTACAATGTATTGCTGATTGCCAATCCGTATGACGCTTTTATGCTGGAAGACGACGGACGCATTGAAGAGAAGATATTCATCGAGTATTCTTCTTTGTCTTTACGCTATCCTCCCCGATTTACACAGGTAAGCACATACGAAGAGGCTATAGAGCAGTTGGCGATGCTGGAATACGATTTAGTTATCTGTATGCCAGGCACTGGTGACAATGAAACTTTTGGCGTGGCACGTAGCATAAAGATACAGTATCCTGACATACCGATGGTGATACTGACCCCATTTAGTCATGGCATTACCAAACGTATGGCAAACGAAGACCTGAGTGCTTTCGACTATATATTCTGCTGGTTAGGCAACACAGACCTGATCGTGTCTATCCTGAAACTATTGGAAGACAAGATGAACCTGGAGCATGACGTGCAGGAAGTGGGTGTTCAGGTAATCTTATTAGTGGAAGACGGCATCCGCTTCTACTCATCAATCTTGCCAAACCTATACAAATTCATTCTGCAGCAAAGCCAGGAGTTTGCTACGGAGGCATTGAATGAACATCAGCGTACACTGCGATTGCGAGGCCGTCCAAAGATCGCATTGGCACGTACTTACGAAGAAGCTGTAGGAATCTACGAGCAATATAAGAATAATATATTAGGTGTGGTAACCGACGTTCGTTTCCCACAGACTGAAGGTGGTGAGAAAGATCCGTTGGCAGGCATCAAGTTCTGCCAGCATGTACGGAAGAATGATCCGTTCGTGCCACTGATCATCCAGTCTTCAGAGATGGAGAACACACTGTATGCCAAGAAATACAGGGCAGCCTTTATCGACAAGAACTCCAAGCGGATGGATCTGGATCTACGCAAGATCCTGAGAGAGAAGTTTGGATTCGGAGATTTCGTATTCCGCAACCCCATCACGCATGAAAAGATTGCCACTGTTAAGAACCTGAAGGAATTGCAGCACATCCTGTTTGCCATCCCAACAGAATCATTCCTGTATCATATCAGCCGCAACCACATGAGCCGCTGGCTGTATTCAAGAGCCATATTCCCTATTGCAGAGTTCCTCAAGCCAATCACCTGGAACAGTTTGCAAGATGTTGACGCTCACCGTCAGATTATCTTTGACGCCATCGTGAAATACCGCAAGATGAAGAACCAGGGCGTTGTGGCCATCTTCAAGAGAGACAGGTTTGACAGTTACTCTAACTTCGCTCGCATCGGTGAGGGCTCGTTAGGTGGTAAAGGCAGAGGTCTGGCATTTATTGACAATTTCTTGAAAAGGCATAGTGAGTTTGAAGAGTTTGATAACGCACGCATCATTGTGCCCAAGACTGTCGTACTATGCACTGATGTATTCGATGAGTTTATGGCAAGTAACGACCTCTATCAAATAGCCTTGTCAGATGCTGGCGATGAAACCATCTTGAAGTATTTCCTCAAAGCAAGGCTTCCAGAGCGTCTCGTAGAAGATTTCTTTACATTTTTCGATGCGGTTAAGTCACCTATCGCCATACGCTCTTCATCTTTATTAGAAGACTCACATTACCAGCCATTTGCTGGTATATACAGCACTTACATGATTCCATACAGGGATGACAAGTATGAAATGTTAAGAATGTTGAGTGATGCTATCAAAGGTGTCTATGCTTCTGTATATTTCAAGGATTCCAAAGCCTACATGCAGGCTACCAGTAATGTGATTGACCAAGAGAAGATGGCTGTCATCCTGCAGGAAGTGGTGGGCACGCAATATGGCGACCATTATTATCCTTCATTTTCAGGTGTGGGACGTTCTCTGAACTATTACCCTATAGGCGACGAGAAGCCAGAAGAAGGAACAGTAAGTCTGGCGTTAGGTCTTGGCAAATATATCGTTGACGGAGGACTCACTTTGCGATTCTCACCGTATCATCCCACCAAAGTACTGCAAACCAGTGAACTGGATCTTGCCTTGCGTGAGACACAGACGCGTTTCTATGCACTTGACATGGCAAATACCGGTCAGAATTTCTCTATCAATGACGGATTCAACCTTCTGAAATTGAGTGTGAAGGATGCGGAAAAAGACGGAGCGTTGAATTACATCGCCTCTACCTTCGACCCGTACGACCAGGTAATTCGTGACGGCATTTACCCAGGTGGCAGGAAGGTGATTACTTTCGCCAATATCTTGCAGCATGACATTTTCCCATTGCCACGTATCCTGCAACTCTCATTGAAATACGGGCAGGAAGAGATGCGTCGTCCTGTAGAGATCGAATTCGCTGCAAAACTGGCAAAGGACAAGAATGAAATCAGCACGTTCTACCTGTTGCAGATCAGGCCTATCGTAGATGCCAAGGAGAATCTGGAGGAAGATCTTTCCGTCATACCTGAAGACCAGTTGCTGCTCAAGTCTAACAACTCACTGGGGCATGGTATCATGAACGAGATTCAAGACATAATATATGTAAAGACAGAAAACTATAATGCCCAAAATAATCAGGAAATCGCCTGGGAAATAGAGAAAATCAACCAGAAGTTCCTGAATGAAGATAAGAATTATATTCTCATTGGCCCCGGAAGATGGGGAAGCAGCGATACCTGGCTGGGTATCCCTGTTAAATGGCCTCATATCAGTGCGGCACGTATTATCGTGGAAGCCGGCCTGACCAACTACAGAGTAGATCCGAGTCAAGGCACGCATTTCTTCCAGAATCTCACTTCGTTTGGTGTTGGATACTTCACCATCAACGCCTATATGAATGACGGTATCTATAATCAGGAATTCCTCAACGCGCAGCCAGCAGCTGAGGAAACGAAATATCTGCGCCACGTTCATTTTGACACACCTCTTGTTGCAAAGATGGATGGTAAAAAGAAGACGGGAGTTGTGATGATGCCTGATTAATGGAGAATGATTAATGAAGAATGAAGAATGGAGAATGGAGAATGAAAAATGAGGATGAGGTATGAGCGGGGTTAAGAGAAATTCATTGAAAGCATGGTGGCTGGCAGCAAGGCCGAAAACATTGACGGGTGCATTGATCCCTGTAATGTTGGGAACGGCGTTGGCTTTTCATGAAGGTCAGCCTCATTGGCTGACAGCCTTCCTTTGTGGGCTGTTTGCCTGTGGCATGCAGATAGCCGCCAATTTCATCAATGACTGGTATGATTTCAAGAAAGGAACTGACCGTGAAGACCGTTTAGGGCCAGAACGTGCTTGTGCGCAAGGCTGGGTTTCTCTCAAAGCCATGAAGATTGGTATCACTGTCACACTGGTTATTTCCTGCCTGATTGGACTAACGGCTTTGTTCCTGGAGGTTAACGAATTGAAGTATCAGGGTTGGGAAATAATAGCTATCGGAGCTTTATGCGTGGTTTTCTGTTTCCTTTATACCACTTATCTGTCCTATTTAGGTTGGGGTGATCTGTTAGTATTGGTTTTCTTCGGCATCATCCCCGTATGTGGAACCTATTATCTCCAGGTACACGATCTAAGCCTTGCCGTGCTGCTTGTTTCCGTTATCAGTGGAGTGGTCATCGACACTTTGCTGATGGTGAACAACTATCGTGACAGAGAGCAAGACACCATCAGTGGCAAGATGACACTGGTTGTTCGTTTCGGAGAGCCTTTCGGACGATACGCCTATTTATTATTAGGAGTAGTCAGTGCCCTTTTAACTATATTTCTGCTCATTGATGGCACGGTCAGTATCTATGGATTTATCGTCTCAGCAGGCGTTTACCTGACCCTACACTACCACACTTGGAAGAAGATGTGTGAAATACGATGTGGCAAGAAACTAAACAGCATATTGGGCGAGAACTCGCGCAATATGCTGTTATTCGGTATTCTGTTAAGTCTGGCAATCGTCTGCTGACTTATCTGCCTGCATACATCTGTTCGTAGTATTTCTGATAATCGCCACTGGTTACCTGCTCTACCCAGTCCTGGTTGTTCAGATACCATTCGATGGTCTTGACGATACCCACCTCAAAACGTGTCTCAGGATACCAGCCCAGTTCGTTCTTAATCTTGGTAGGGTCAATGGCATAACGCTGGTCATGCCCCAGACGGTCTTTCACGAAAGTAATCAAACCCTCGTTAATCCAGCTGATATCAATTTGACCATCAGCTGTCATTACCTGCTTCTTCAACACCTTCCTGTACTCAGGGTGATCTTCCATCATCTTCCGAATAGTAGCAATGGTAAGTTTCACAATCTCCAGGTTAGTCTTTTCATTGTGACCGCCCACGTTATACACCTCTCCTGCTCGCCCGTGACTTACCACCATATCAATCGCCTTACAATGGTCCTCCACATACAGCCAGTCTCTCACATTGCTGCCGTCACCATATACAGGCAGGCTCTTTCCTTCCAGAATATTCTTAATAATCAGCGGTATCAGTTTCTCCGGGAAATGATATGGCCCATAATTATTGCTGCATCGGGTAGTAGAGACCGGCATCTTATAAGTATCGCGATATGCCTGAACCACCATATCGGCAGAAGCCTTTGAAGCACTATAAGGGCTATGAGGACAAATAGGCGTAGTCTCAACGAAATAGCCTTCCGCCCCCAACGCTCCATACACCTCATCAGTTGAAACCTGATGATAGCGTACGCCTTTACGCCAGATAGGATAACCATGTTCATCCTTGCCTGTTACCCAGGCACGACGGGCAGCATCCAACAGGTTCTGCGTACCCAGGATATTGGTTTGCAGAAACAGCTGCGGGTTCTCTATACTACGGTCCACATGGCTTTCTGCCGCAAAGTTCACCACATAGTCAAACTTGAACTTTGTGAACAGTTCATCCACCAAAGCACGGTCGCAGATGTCTCCCTTTACGAAGAAACAACATTCGTCATCAATGTCTTTAGCAATCGTTCCCAGATTGCCCGCGTATGTCAAAGCATCCAGCACCACGAGCATTACGTCATCGTGCTTTTTCAGCATATACTTCACGAAATTTGAGCCGATAAAACCTGCAGCTCCTGTAACAAGATAAGATTTCATATTTAATGGATAATGGATAATGAATAATGTTAGGCTTTATGGTTTTTCGCAAGGTCTATCAGGTATTGTCCGTAAGCTGTCTTACTCAGTTTTTCGCCCAGTGCCTTCAGTTGCTCCGTATTAATCCATCCGTTACGCCATGCGATTTCCTCAATACAACTCACATACATACCCTGACGTTTTTGAATGGTAGCCACAAAATTAGAGGCATCCAGCAAACTGTCACTATTACCTGTATCTAACCAGGCGAAACCGCGTCCGAACACTTCTACCTTCAGTGTTCCTTCCTCAAGATAAAGTTTGTTTAGGTCAGTAATTTCATATTCGCCTCGGGCAGATGGCTTTAATGAAGCAGCCTTGGCAGTAACCGTATTATCATAAAAATATAAGCCTGGCACAGCATAATTGCTCTTAGGAACAGTTGGCTTTTCTTCCAATGAGACAGCCTTTCCATCTGCATCAAACTCTACGACACCATAAGCGCGAGGGTCTTTCACATAATAGCCGAAGATGCATGCGCCACGTTCAATCATAGCCGCGTTCTTCAGCATACTGCCAAACCCACGTCCATAGAACAGGTTATCACCCAGAATCAAGCAACCAGGTTCTCCGTTCAGGAACTCAGCTCCCAGCACAAAAGCCTGAGCCAGTCCGTTAGGCTTCTCCTGAATCTTATATTCAAACTTCATGCCCAGTTCTTCACCCGTGCCCAACAGGTCACGGAACATAGGCAAATCACGAGGCGTAGAGATGACAAGCACCTCACGGATGCCAGCCAGCATGAGCGTTGACAGAGGGTAATAAATCATAGGCTTATCATACACGGGCATAATCTGTTTGGAGATTGCCTTAGAGAGAGGATAGAGCCTGGTGGCACTGCCACCTGCAAGAATGATACCTTTCATAAACAGTCTGTTTTTCTTATTAGCGTACAAAGAAATGCATTTTTTATGAAATGGCAAAACTTTTTGCCAACATTATAAGTTCTGTACTGGAACATGGCCGCCTCAACGTTGCTGCGTTTATGCTGTTCTTCTGGAGGAAGACTCACGGTTCTTAGGACTCTGAATCAAACTCTTAATTTTATTCAGTGGACACTGGTGTACGTCAAATGGAAAGGAGGGATGCCCATGCACCCCTCCACCGCATTGTTTGAATGAACCAATGATGATTTACGAACAGATCATCAGTTCGGAAACTTCATTGTTATGAATGAATAAAAGTTCGGTCCATCATTCCAATGCGGCGCGAAGTTAAGATAAGTTCCCGAACTTCCAAATATCTACTTGTCTTTTTTTCAAAAAAAGTGATATTTTATGCTTTTAGCATGCCTTAGTCAGCCAGTAAGCATACCCTAAGCATGCTTTTCGTTCGCTCAAACAGTATGCAAGAGTGAACCAACAACGTGCCATTATTTTATGTCAATGCGTCATAGTACATTTCAAAGCTATTAGGGGGAAACATGATAAAAATGCAGTTGGAGGGGAAAAAAACATTAAAAGCAACACTCTATCCAAATAATTCATTAAATTTGCACAAGTGGAGAGTTTTATCTTCAGGACATTAAACAACTAAATACTATGAGCAGGAAACTTTTTGGCTTCGTAGCGGGACTGTTACTTTTATTGGCAGGATGTACTAATGACGACAAAGCATTTGAACAGCAAGATGTTGGCAGAGAACTGAAGTCATTCACTTCCTTCACTGCTACACTTGATGGTTTGGCAGTGACTCGTGCCTACTTGGTGGCATCGTCTTCCAATGGCGTAAGGCGGGCGTTTTGGGAGGAAGGTGATGTGATATCTGTGTATAGTGATACCGATACAGAACTGAAAGAGTTTGTGCTGACAAGTCTATCCGATGGTCTTAAGGCAACATTTACAGGTGAAGAGGTGTCTGGTCATAAGTTTTATGCCATATATGCACCCGAACATCAATATACTGTTGACACAGAGAATCCAAACGTGGTGCATTTTAACAGAGGTGGTTCTCGAATGTCAACCACACAGGATTCTGATGTTTTCTTCCCTGGTCCTATAGTTTCCCTCTCTACAGATAATACGTTTGTCTTTAAACAGACAACTGGTATCATTCAAATTACGGTAGGTAATGTCCATCGGATTCGTGATATTGTTTTAAATGGTAACAAGAATGAACCTTTTGGCGAGAATAGCACCGTAGATTTGTCAGAAAAGCAGCCTGTGATGAGGCTTGATGCGGGAGCAAACATCGTTGGCTTCGGAGGAGGTTTTAGTAATCTTGATGACAAATATCTGGATATCTATTTTTTCATCCCACCAATGGTGCTTGAAAACGGTTTCTGTATTGAAGCTGAAGTAGTTGATAAGGATGGCAATGAATTAACGTTCAAGAAAAGTTACAATTCCAAGTTTGAAGTTAAGGTTGGTACACTCTCCAAATTCTCATTAGTGGATATCAGTGCAGAGTTGAAGGCACAGACTAATGAGAATATTGTGTTCGCAGATCCTATTGCCAAGCAGATTTGCATTGAAAATTGGGATACCAATGGCGATGGTGAACTGGGCTATGATGAAGCAGCAGCTGTTACTGATATCGGTACGCTATTCCGAAACAATTCGGAAGGGGATCCTTCTCTAAATCTATCAACAATAACCAAGGATATGAAATCCTTCAATGAGTTTCAGTATTTCACGGGAGTGAAGGAAATTCAAAATGACGCATTCTCATTATGCTCAAATCTGGAGAGTATCATTTTACCGAAGTCAGTGACTGCCATAGGTAATTATGCATTCTCGCAGTGTTTTGCATTAACGGCTATTGAACTGCCTTCAACATTGGAAAGCATAGGAAGCATTTGTTTTTAATGGCTGTAATGCGCTATCTACAGTTATTGTGAGAGCCACTACGCCTCCTGCTTTATCTTTCTCTGTATTCCCTTATAATGCTACTGTCTATGTGCCAGCAGGATATTTAGATGCTTACAAGAATGATTCAGCGTGGAGTCAATATGACATTCGTGCATTGGACGGCTCTATAAACAGCCTTACAGGCAATACGGAGGATTATACTGGCGTTAATGACAAATGGTAATAATAGGAGGAACTGAATATGAAGAATAAATATATTGGAATTGTAGCAGGTTTATTGCTGTTAGCTGGCTGCTCCAACGATGATTTCACAAAAGAAGTTCAACCGCAACAGAAGCTGACTTCATTCACTACAGCTAAGGCTACCATCAGTGAAATAGCAACTACCCGTGCCCATTTGGCTGATGCGGCTTCAGGTGGCAAAGCGGTAGTTTGGGACAATGATGATTATATCTATTTGTCAAGTGATACTCAGCAAGAATTAGTCCAATATAGTATGTCTGGCATAGAGAACAATGTGGCTACATTCGGGGGCGATGAGGTGAGTGGCAATAAGTTTTATGCTGTCTACACGGCAGGTTGGAACTGTTCGTTGGATGAGCAGAGCTCAAACAGACTGAATATCACAATGAATGGAGTGTCTCATAAGGATTATGGTTACCCTCATCACGCACCAATGGTGGCTGTTAGTGCTGACAATAACTTTGTTTTCAAGCAGGTAACTGGTATGATTCATGTGGAGATTGGCAATGTCGCTAAAATCACCAAGGTTACTTTCCGAAGTAATAACGGTGAGTATGTCGCAGGAGATGGCTACATAGATTTGTCAGAAAGCTCTCCTGTCTTCCACTTCTACGATGATGCCAATCATCAGAAGTACACAGGCATCTCTGTTTCTTTTGTCAAAAATAATCAGGAATTTGAAACTAAAGACATCTATTTCTATGTTCCTCCCCAAACTTTTGAAAATGGATTTACCATCGACATCCAAGGTGTTGACTCAAGTGGGAATGATTATAAGGTCAGCAAATCCACTACCAATAAATTGGTCGTTGAACGTGCACAGGTAAGGAATTTCGCATTGATCGATGTGAATGCAGAACTGGATGCACAGCAAGAAGTGGCTGAAGATATCAGATCTATCCTGATGAATTTCTATGATGCTACAGGCGGTGATAACTGGACAGACAACACCAACTGGGGCAGTGACAAACCTATCAGTGAATGGCATGGTGTATTGACAGCTTATGACGGCACGCTTTATGGATTGAATTTAAACAATAATAATCTGACTGGATATATACCGAGAAGCATTGGTGGACTGAAGGATCTGCATTATCTCTACTTAGGCGATAACAAACTATCGGGCAGCATACCTGATGAATTGTGGACACTTACAGAACTGCGAGGCTTAGACTTGAGTTCCAATACAGGCTTATCAGGCTCTTTGCCAGATAATATCGGTGACTTGACTCATCTGTATTATTTAGGTTTGTACCAGTGCTCAAAGATTGGCGGACCGATTCCTGAGAGTTTCTATACATTGAAAGAACTGGAAATCGTTTCTATCGCATTCTGTAGCTTCTCTGGCAGTTTCTCAGAAAGCCTCGGCAATCTGGAGAGTCTGGAGGACATCAGGATGTGCGGAAACAAAATGTCTGGATCAATACCAGAAAGCATTGGCAATCTGAAGAAGCTAAAGGTATTCATGGTAAGATGGAATAATCTCTCGGGCGACCTGCCTGCATCGATGGGCAACATGACGAGCCTGGAAGGCATTTATCTGGAAGGGAACCAGCTTACGGGGGGTATTCCTGATTCATTCATGAACCTGTCTAACCTGACTTGGATGAATATATCTGGCAACTGCATGAGCGGTACCATCACTGAAAAGATGTATAAGTCCGACTGGTGGAGCCAAGTACAAGTCTCTATGTCACAGCGTGACGGATATGGACTGACTATTGAGGGGCTTTACACCTCAGCCGATTTCTCAAAAGACGGTAATGTTAGGGAGATTCAGAATCATACCAAGGGCAATGGCATCAAACTCGTCATTACAGGCGATGCCTTTACTGACAGACTGATTGCTGACGGTACGTTTGACAACTACGCTGATAAGGCTACTGAATATTTCTTTGCCAAGGAACCTTATGCTACTTATCGAGATTATTTTGATGTGTACGCTGTTTCTGCAGTTTCCAAGAATGCAGTTATCGGAGCTGATACCCAATTCGGTACAAAGGTTTCTGGTGACAAATATAATTTCAACGTGGATGCTGTCGCTAATTTCATCATGAACAACCTTGGGAGGGCTGATTTGAACAATATTACTGCCCTTGTAATCCTCAATGATGCTGTGAGTGGGGGCAGGGTATATTGCAACATGTATGATGACGGTTTCTCTATAGGGCTTTGTACTGTTTCTGAGGGTATGCAGGAAGAGATCAACCACGAAATTGGCGGACACGGCTTCGGTCATCTGGCAGACGAGTATTGGGCTGATGACCAATCTGATACAGCATTCCCGAAAAGCAGTTGGTCTGATCTTGACAACATGCACAATATGAACTGGTACATGAATGTGGATTATCACAGCAATCCATCAGAAGTGCTTTGGGCTGACTTTATTAGTAACCCAGACTATGCCGTTGAGTCTATTGGCGTATATGAGGGCGGTTATGCGAACTATACCCACGGCATATACAGACCGACTGTTAACAGTATAATGAGGGACAATGTGGGTGCTTATAATGCTCCCAGCCGTTGGGCGATATATCAGCGCCTGATGGAGTTGGCTGGAGAGAACTATAGCTTTGACTCATTCTTGCAGTATGACAAGAAAAACTTGCAGGTTATCACCCGCAATTATGTAGAGAAACTACCTGAAAGCAAAGTGAAACATGGGGCACCTCCAGTGTTCCACAACTATCCTTCATCAGAGATTGGCAAGCATTAGCATGAACTTTTAAGTGGGAACTTGTTATATATGGTCTCTACGAAATAACCGCATGTTCATCCGATTATTTCACTACAGGAGCCAACCCCATTGATGTGGCTTTCTTGAGGAGGAAGTCAATTTCTGCCTCGCGGTTATCAGGAAGGTTGTCATCCAGGATTGCATTCTTGAGCGCATCCTTCAAGATGCCCACGGCCGGACTGGGTGTCAGTCCGAACATCTGCATGATTTCATTGCCATCCACTATTGGTTGGAAATTACGGCGATGGTCTTTCTCCTTCAGCTCCTCCATCTTCTGACGGACAATCTGGAAGTTATGGAGGAAACGCTTTTTCTTTTCCAGGTTCTTACTGGTAATGTCTGCTTCACAAAGCAGCATCAGGTCATTGATATCCTCACCAGCCTCAAACATCAGACGACGAACGGCAGAGTCGGTCACCACGTCATCAGCGATGACCTGAGGTCGCATGTGAAGCCCTACTAACTTCTGCACATACTTCATCTTTTCATTCAATGGCATCTTCATGCGCTTGAATATCTGCGGCACCATCTTCTCGCCAATAAAATTATGGTTATGGAATGTCCAGCCGATGCCAGGCTCCCAGCGTTTGGTGGCAGGCTTGGCGATGTCGTGCAGCAAAGCAGCCCATCTCAACCACAGGTTGTCACTCTCCTTACTTACATTATCGAGCACTTGAAGGGTGTGATAGAAATTATCCTTGTGTCCTCGTCCGTTTCTCGTCTCCACACCTTGCAACTTCACCAATTCCGGGAATATCAGTTCCAGCAGTCCGCATCGGTCCAATTCCACAAAGCCCTTGGATGGAACTGGTGATAGGATAATCTTATTCAGCTCATCATTGATACGTTCTTTAGATATGATGCTGATACGCTCTCTGTTACGAGTCAAGGAATCGAAAGTCTCATCCTCAATATAGAAATTCAACTGAGTGGCAAACCTCACGCAACGCATCATGCGTAACGGATCATCACTGAAAGTAACATCAGGATCCAATGGGGTGCGTATCGTCCGCTCTTTGAGGTCTTCCAAACCGTCAAAAGGGTCAACCAACTCGCCAAATCTGTCAGCATTCAGGCAGACAGCCATCGCATTAATGGTAAAGTCACGACGGTTCTGGTCATCTTCTAACGTGCCATCCTCTACAATAGGTTTGCGAGAATCATGGGTATAAGATTCCTTACGGGCTCCCACAAACTCAATCTCCTGCCCTTTATATTTTACCTGGGCGGTACCAAAATTACGAAACACAGACACATACGCACCCTTACCCAGCCTTTTGCCCAAGGCTTCAGCCATACTGATACCACTGCCAACCACCACCACATCAATATCCGTTGACGGTCTTTCAAGGAACAAATCCCTTACATAGCCACCAACCACATAGCATTCCAGCTGCAAATCGTCAGCCGTCTGCTTTATCAGCTGGAATATCTTGCCAGTGAACTTTTCTTTCAATTCTTCGGGTGTCAGGTATATCATTATGCTAAAATCATTTAATGGCGTGCAAAGATACGATTTTATTTCTATCTTTGCAAAATAAACTTTATGACAACGATATGAAAAGAAGATTATTTCCCTTTGTGACGATGATGATAGCATCTACCTGCCTCATTGGCTGTAATGATGTAGAGAAACAGGCTGACGCCAAACTGCAGGAAGCGAAAGCAGCTTTCCAACAGGGTAACTTTACACATGCGAAGCAACTGATAGACAGTATCAAGGTATTGTATCCTAAGGCATTCGACACCCGTCATGCAAGCCTTGATTTACAGAAAGAGGTGGAATTGGCAGAACAGCAGAAACTGATTGCTGATATTGACGCAGAGGTTGAGGAGAAACAGCAGGCGATAACCGAGCTACAGGACAAGTTCGTTTTGGAAAAAGATGCTGAGTATCAGCGAATCGGTAATTACATGGCTAAGTCACAAACCGTAGAAAATAATATCCACCGTTCTTACCTGCGTTTTCAGGTAAGTGAGGAGGGTAAGCTGAGTATGACCTCCATCTATTGTGGCGCCAGCAACATCCACCATACAGCCGTGAAGGTAACTGCTCCTGACGGTTCTTATGCAGAGACACCCAATTCCAAGGACAGTTATGAGACAACTGACTTGGGAGAGCATATCGAGAAAGCTGATTATAAATATGGTGAAGACGGTGGTGTAATAGATTTTATCGCAGCTCATCAAGGCGAGAATCTCAAGGTTCAGTTTATAGGTGATCGTAATTTCAACACTTCCATGACTGCTCCGGACCGTCAGGCTGCGGCTTCTATCAGAGAACTCGCTACCTTATTAAATAGAGTGACAGAGCTGAACAAGACCAAGGAAGAGGCACAGCTTAAGATTCGCTATATCGAAAAACGCATTGCAGATAAAGCAGCGGAAGAGAAAGACAATCAATAATCAAAGCGAGGTTAATAAAGACACTATAGAAGAGGGGGTGAACCGAATGGTTCACCCCCTCAACACTTTTAAATCACTTATTTGAAAGTAAGATTACTTCCAGTCTTCATTCTGAACGAAACGACCTTCAGCAGACCTTATTTCATTCAAAGGAATTGGCAAGCAGGTGAAGTTACCTGGGTTGTTAGTATATTTAGCCAGATACTGGCGCTCGAAAGCAACATACTTACCCAGAGTCTCACCAACATCACCCCAACGAGCCAAGTCGAAGAAACGGTGACCTTCGAATGAAAGCTCAGCACGACGCTCACGCTTCAGAGCTGTCCAAGCCTCAGACTCACTTGAGAATGAAGGATACAAACCGATGATGTAGTTACCTGCGGCATCATTGTGGGTTGTACCGTTCACCTTATCCTGATATGTATAAGAACCCTTCGTTACACCAGACAGAGCAGTAATATAGCTGTTAGCAGCACGACGGCGAACATCATTGATCTGTGAGAGAGCTGTGTTCAGGTCACCCTCGCGGATAGCAATCTCAGCCAGCATCAACTTCACGTCAGCAACACGCATCAAGTGATGGTTCTTCACGTTAGATGTACCGAAGTTAGTCAGAGCCTGACCACCAAGCTCAGAAACGCGAGTGATGTGTTTCTTAGTTACATATACACCAGCGTTGGTGAATGAACGAATCCAAGCAGCCTCTGGAGCCACACCCCAATCCAAGAACGGAACGCCTGCACGGCCCATGCTGATATCCAGACGTGGGTCAACGGCGAGAGTCAGGTCAGTAGCGATAGAACGCTCGATCAGCTTCTCTGTACCATCAGGCTGAGTCTCATAGATTTCAGTAAACTTGGTAGGAACGTCACGGCTTTCAAAGTCGGCAACTGGCAGACCATTAGCGTCAACATACATACTGTTCACGTAATTATATGTAGGCTGAATAAAGCCCCAACCGGTGTTGATACCAGTACCACCCGTATTGTTGAAACCAGTGTAGTAGCCACCATATACAGCAGAAGTGAAAATTGAAGAGCCGTCGAGAGTCAGCTGAATGTCAATAATTGACTCACCGTCCCAGTCATGACCTGCAGCGAACAAGTCTGCATAGTCGTCAAGCATCTTATATTTCTGGCCCTTTGCATCTACACCGCTGTTCAGTACTTCTGACAAGAGAGACTTAGCTTCACTCAGCTTTGATGCGTTTGTACCATTATGGCCAGTGTAAGGAGATGACCAGTACAGATAGACCTTACCTAGCAGTGCCTTAGCCATCCATGATGTAGCACGGCCATAGTTACCTTCTCCCCATGTTGCAGGCAGCTTACTGATTGCATCCTTCAAGTCGGCCTCAACCTTATCCCAGATATAAACATAGTTGCCGCTCTCGTCAACATTAGACACCTGTGGGTCAACGTTTGCATCATAGTCTTCTACTGAAACGTAAGGAATTGCTGCACCAAACATACGGATACCCTCAAATAACCAGAGAGCTTTGATGAACTGAGCCTGTCCTGCAATTTGGTCAGGGTTACTAATGGCATCAGTTCTGTTCAAGATTGACAGGATATTGTTACAACGTTTCACAACTTCATAAATAGCCTGCCACTTCTGTAAGATATATGGGTTAGCCGCTGTGATGGAATATACCTCCAATGCGTTCCAATCAGGCTGGTCACCAGCCTGAGTACCTTCGTTGGTATCTGCACCCAACATGTCGCCAAATACAGGGTTTGCCAATGTGTTGGCTGGATTTGACCACTGACCTGGTATCATACCATTCAGTGATGAGTAAGCACCAGTCAGCAGGAACTCGATACCCTGATCGTTCATCAAAGTGCTCTCGCTCACGGCACCGGCAGCTTCAACCGTCAAGAAGTCATCACCACAACTGCTCAAGCTCATCGTAGCGAGTGCCATTGCTGAATATAATATTGCTTTTTTCATATTATTCTTTATTGTTTTTTAGTTTTTAATTCTTAATTGTCAAAACTTGAGCAAGTCGAATGCAGAGTCAAGCTTGCTTGAACTATGCTGAGACGAAGCCAAGTTTCACGAGCGTAGCTCGTAATTGTCAATTATCAATTAGAAGTCAACATTCACACCAAAGAGGTACTGACGAGGCACACCATAGCCACCGTAGTCGATACCTCTACCACGGTCACCATTGATATTCAAGCTGTTCACTTCAGGATCAAGTCCTTTGTAACCTGTGATGGTGAATACGTTAGACATCTGTGCATAGAAGCGGATGCGGCTGAGACCAATCTTGTTCACAATCTTCTTTGGCAAAGAGTAACCCAATGTCAAGGTCTGCATACGCAGGTAAGAGCCGTTTGCTATGTAGCCAGAGGTACTCTGACCAGCTTCAGGCTTGGTGTTATTGGTTGTGAACAGAGGCAAAGTACCGTTAGGATTCAGCGTTGGATGCCAAGCTTTGTTTACACGTTCCTCACTGAAGTTAGTTGCCAATGCACCGTAATAAGTATAGTACTCATACATCTTGTAGATGTCGTTGCCAAGAGAGTAGTACAGATAAGTGCTCAGATCCCAATCCTTCCACTGCAGACCAACATTGAAACCACCTGTCAGATCCGGGTGAGGATTACCGATGATTTCACGGTCGGTTGCGTCAATCTTACCATCATTGTTCAGATCCTTAAACTTATAGTGACCTACCCAAGAATCAAGATTAGCCTTCTCCCAGTTTGCCTCACCGTATGGCAGCACGCCGTAGCTGCGAACCTCGTCTGCGCTCTTATACAGGCCGTCAAGTACGTAGCCGTAGAACATACCGATAGGCTGACCAACTGTTGTGATACTGATCTCGTTGATACGAGTACTGGTAAACAGGTCAGAAGAACCTAACTTAGTAACTTTGTTCTTGTACCAGGAAGCGTTAGCATTGATGTTGTATGACACCTGACCGATGCGATCTCTCCAACCGATAGAGAAGTCGATACCGGTATTCTTCATGTCGGCAATATTTACATTAGGCCATGTGCCGGAACCTACCAAAGCGGTCCAATTTGCACGAATAAGCATATCAGAAGTCTTCTTGACGTAGAAGTCAATGCTTGAAGTCAACTTGTTGTTGAATGCGGTCAAGTCCAAACCAACGTTGAACATCTTCACGGTCTCCCACTTAGCGTTAGTATCACCGAGTGCTGTGTTACCATAACCGACATTTGCAGCAGCATCGGTACCAGGGATACCATAGTTATACTGTGCACCTGCAGCATACTGGAATGCCCAGTTGAAAGATCCGATGTTAGAGTTACCTGTTGTACCGTAACCAGCGCGGAGCTTCAAGTCATCCAGCCAAGAAGCGCGAGCTTTCTGCAGGAATGGCTCGTCAGAAACACGCCAGCCTAAAGATACTGAAGGGAAGGTACCCCAACGGTTCTTGCTTGAGAACTTAGAAACGGCATCACGACGGATGGTGAATGTAGCCAAATACTTGCCTTCGTAAGAATAGTCGGCACGTCCGAAGTAACCGAACATGGTATATTTGCTACCCATGCTGCCACCGTTGCTCAGGTTCACAGTTGAACCGTTGTTGATGGTCCATGTGTTAGGATCACGCTCGAATGCATAGTCATAACGGCTTGCACTGAGGTTACGGCCTAAGTTCTGCTTCAGAGCCTCTGTACCGAACAGCAATGTGATATCATGCTTGTCAGCGATGTTGAACTTATAAGTAGCGGTGTTAGTCCACTGCCAACCAAAAGACCAGCTTGCGTTTTCACTCAGAGAGTTCTGATTTGAACCTTCCTTGTTCCATTCAATAGTACGCTCGTTCATTGCCAAGCTCCAGCTGCCGTTCAGGTTCACTGAGAACTGTGAACGCAGTGTCAGACCCTTGATCCATGGATCCTTCAGTTCTGCGAACCATGAGGTCTGCAAACGGAAATTACGAGTCCAATCGTTCTTAACGTTCAAAGCGCCTGCCAGTGAAGTGTCGGCACGGCCACCACCACCCTGGGTACCAGCGAATGTACCTGAAACGTTATAAGGTGGTGCCCAGTTAACAACCGTATATGTACGTGCGAACAGGTTGTCATCGCCCTGGCTACCACGTTCACCGTTCAGCTCCATCAGAGCGGCATTGGTGTTCTGGCCGATGGTGAAGTGCTTGGTAGGATGGAAAGTGGTGTTCAGACGCATGTTATAGCGTTCAAACATAGAACCCTTGATCGGACCCTGACGGTTACTGTAACCAGCTGACATTGCGTATTGTCCTTTCTCGCCACCACCCTGAACAGAAAGCTCATGGTTGTGAGAAACGCCCGTACGCTTAACGTATGACAGCCAGTCGGTACCTACGCGTGCATCGGCCTCGCTCTTACCTTCGTCTTCCAGCATATAATAGTAAGCGGATTTAGCGAAATAAGGGCCGGTGTTTGCATTATATGAGTTAATCCAGTTGTCAACACTACCGTACTGAGCGATGATTTCATCCTTTGACTTGCCCTGAGGCACGATGGAATAAGGCATCTTCAGATCGCCATCAGCGATAGAGCCGAACTGTGGGTGTCCCACTGCGTCAATACTCTCACCCTGATACTGTACACGGTTCTCCTGAGAAAGCTGCTCGGCTTTCATGTAGTCCCATGCGCCCAGCATGTGGTAACCGTCATTAGTCAGTGTAGATGCAGAAACGTAACCAGAGTAAGATACGCGAACCTTACCTTCCTTGTTACCCTGCTTGGTAGTGATGATGATGACACCGTTAGCAGCACGGGCACCGTAGATAGCGGTAGCAGCAGCGTCCTTCAGCACGTTCATGGTGTCAATGTCATTAGGATTCACAGAGCTGATGTCAGCACCCTGCACACCGTCCACGATAATCAGAGGGTCAGAACCGTTGGCAGATCCGACACCACGGATACGGATGGTGGTTTCACCTGCAGGACCACCGGCGTTGTTGATGTACACACCAGATGCACGACCCTGCAATGCCTCAGCGAAGGTTGCCACAGGCTGCTCGGTGATAGCGTCGCGAGATACCACAGCTACAGAACCGGTGATATCCTTCTTAGCCTGAGTACCGTAACCTACGACTACGACCTCATCCAGCGTCTCAGCGTCTTCCTTCAGC
>JAFUVZ010000062.1 GCA_017471185.1 Bacteroidaceae bacterium | reverse complement strand
ACGAATGCTACGATTGAAGGGGTTGTACGCTTACCTTCGCTATTCGCGATTACTACAGGTTCGTTGCCCTCAAATACAGCAACGCATGAGTTAGTAGTACCTAAGTCAATACCAATAATCTTTCCCATAATTCTTATTTTTATTTGTTATTATTCAAAGTTACCTATCCGCCTGCTCTCTTGAGGAGAAACACAGACACTGATGTATATGCAAAGCTTGTGCCAACAATGAGCCTACAACAGTGTGTGTCAGTTTGGCAGATTATGCGACAAATGAAAATAGTTTGCGATTTAGAATGGCAAATTAAGATTATTATCTTATCTTTGCATGGAAAAGAAATAAACACCTTAATTAATATATAGACAAAAAAAATGGGAAAAGTTCTTATCATTGGTGCAGGTGGCGTGGCTACCGTAGCAGCCTTCAAGGTTGCTCAGAATCCTGACGTGTTCACTGACATTACCATTGCCAGCCGCACGAAGGCTAAGTGTGACAGATTGGCGAAAGCCATCGGCAATCCGAACATCAAGACGGCACAGGTAGATGCTGACAGTGTTGACGAACTGGTGAAACTGTTCAATGAAGTGAAACCAGACATCGTGATGAACCTGGCACTGCCATACCAAGACCTCACGATTATGGAGGCTTGCCTTAAGACGGGTGTGAACTATCTGGACACCGCCAACTACGAGCCACGTGACGAAGCTCACTTCGAGTACAGTTGGCAGTGGGCTTACAAGCAGCGTTTCGAGGATGCAGGTCTGACAGCAATCCTGGGTTGTGGATTTGATCCGGGTGTGAGTGGTGTTTATACTGCATACGCTGCCAAGCATCATTTCGATGAGATTCACACGTTGGACATCGTTGATTGTAACGCAGGCAACCACCACAAGGCTTTCGCTACAAACTTCAACCCTGAAATCAATATCCGCGAGATTACCCAGAAAGGGCTTTATTATAAGGATGGCGAATGGATTGAAACTGAACCATTGGAAATCCACAAGGCACTCACCTACCCTAACATCGGTCCACGTGAGTCATACCTGATGCACCATGAGGAACTGGAGTCATTGGTGAAGAACTATCCTACTATTAAGCTGGCTCGTTTCTGGATGACCTTCGGAGAGCAATACCTTAAATATCTGGATGTGATCCAGGGCATTGGCATGAGCCGTATCGATGAGATTGAATATGAGGCTCCTTTGGCTGACGGTACGGGCAACGCAAAGGTTAAGATTGTGCCTTTGCAGTTCCTCAAGGCTGTGTTACCTAATCCCCAGGACCTGGGTGAGAACTATGAGGGCGAGACTTCTATTGGTTGCCGCATCCGTGGCATCAAGGACGGCAAGGAACGCACCTATTATGTATATAACAACTGCAAGCACCAGGAAGCATACAAGGAAACGGGTATGCAGGGCGTAAGCTACACCACTGGTGTACCTGCCATGATTGGTGCCATGATGTTCCTCAAGGGTATCTGGAAACGTCCAGGGGTATGGAATGTTGAAGAATTTGATCCAGATCCATTCATGGAACAGCTCAACAAGCAGGGGTTGCCTTGGCATGAGATATTTGACGGTGACTTGGAACTTTGACCTTAGAACATTAACCGTTTATTCAGGCACATTCATTAACAAAAGTTTTTATATATGGCAAAGACAAACAACGAAGAACTGGATTTTGACAAGCCTGTGCCATCAGCAGAGAAACTGAAGGCATTGCAGGCAGCCATGTCAAAGATTGAAAAAGACTTTGGCAAAGGCTCAATTATGAAATTAGGTGATGACCACATCGAACAGGTTGAAGTAATCCCAACTGGCTCAATAGGATTGAATGCCGCTTTGGGTGTAGGGGGATATCCTCGTGGCAGAATCATTGAGATTTATGGTCCTGAATCATCTGGTAAGACAACATTGGCTATCCATGCTATAGCAGAAGCCCAGAAACAGGGTGGCATTGCCGCTTTCATCGATGCAGAACATGCATTCGACCGTTTCTATGCTGCTAAGCTGGGGGTTGACGTAGATAACCTGTTGATTTCCCAACCAGATAATGGTGAACAGGCCCTGGATATCGCAGAACAACTGATTCGTTCATCAGCTATCGATATTATTGTGATTGACTCTGTTGCAGCTCTGACTCCCAAGAAGGAGATTGAGGGTGAGATGGGCGACTCAGTGGTTGGTTTGCAAGCCCGACTGATGAGCCAGGCTTTGCGTAAACTCACCGCTACCATCAGCAAGACTCGCACCACCTGTATCTTCATCAACCAGCTTCGCGAGAAGATTGGTGTGATGTTTGGCAATCCTGAGACCACTACCGGTGGTAATGCACTGAAGTTCTACTCAAGTGTCCGCATCGATATCCGTAGTTCATCTCCTATCAAGAATGGTGAAGATATAATTGGCCGTAGTACCCGAATTAAAATAGTTAAGAACAAAGTGGCTCCTCCATTCCGTAAATGTGAGTTTGACATCATGTTTGGCGAAGGCATCAGCAAGACTGGTGAGATTGTGGACCTGGGCGTTGAATATGGCATTATCAAGAAGAGCGGAAGCTGGTTCAGCTATAATGAAACACGACTGGCCCAAGGCCGTGACGCTACCAAGCAGATGATTGCCGACAACCCAGAACTGGCTGATGAACTGGAGGCTAAGATAGCATCTGCGATGCAGGGAAATGCACCAATAGACGCTGAATAGAATGAAAACCACTCAATTCGCAATGTACCGCTAATAGACCACCAGTCCTATTACTCCACAGATGACAATCATGAGGATGGGGTTGGCCTTAAAACGGGAAGTGGCGATGAAGGTAACCAAGAAAAGAAGGCAGCTGATGATGAACTGGCAACGGTTTATACTGAAGCTGCCGAAATTTTCTTCATTCATCAACAACAAAGCAGCTGCCGCAAGCAAACCGATAACTGCTGGTCGCAAACCTTTGAACACCGACTCCACCAACGGATGATGCTGATACTTAAGGAAAAATTTACTGATGGTAAGCATCAGGATGAATGAAGGCAAAACCACTGCAAATGTAGCCACTACACTACCCCAAACACTTCCTGTGGTAGAATAACCCACATACGTAGCACTGTTGATGCCAATCGGTCCCGGAGTCATCTGGCTCACGGCTACAATATCCGTGAATTGTTGTGACGTAAGCCAGCCATAACGTGTCACCACCTCACCCTGTATCAACGAGAGCATGGCGTAACCTCCACCAAAGCCGAACAGGCCTATCTTAAAGAATGTCCAGAATAACTGTAAGTACAACATTTTAATGGATAATGGATAATGGATAATGGATAATGAATAATGAATAATAACGTTCAATGCTCAATGCTCAATGCTCAATGTTCAATGTTAATCAGTCTTCCATAAACAAATCCTCCCACACCAGCGGCAATGATAATCCAGATGGGTGAGAAGCCCAGAAGCCAGATGAGCAAGGCACTCACTACGGGAATCCAGATGGTCTTCCAGGTGAGTTTGGCTTTCTTGCCCATACGGAACACAGGAGCGGCAATCAGAGCCACCACAGCTGGGCGGATGCCCTTAAACACTTTCTCAACATAAGGATTATCCTTATAAGTGGCAAAGAACATAGCGATGATTAGTATCATCAGAAACGAGGGCAAGATACTACCCAGGCTTGTAACCAGACTGCCTTTAACTCCCCGAAGCCTATATCCCACAAAGATAGCGATATTGACGGCGAGAATTCCTGGAGCTGATTGCGCAATAGCGAGCAGGTCGAGAAAATCGTCCTGCTCAATCCATTTGCGCTTGGTAACTATCTCGTCTTCAATGAGCGGAACCATAGCGTAACCTCCGCCAATGGTGAACGCTCCTATCTTAAAGAATATCTTAAAGGCTTCTAAGTAGAAGTTCATAAATACACTCCTCCGCCCTTATCAGGATATCTTCCCTTGCTTCTGCACCCATTTACGGGCATTTACAAACGCTTCAATCCAAGGAGTCACCTCATCATTCCATCGGTCAGCAGGATAGTCAGCACACTGCCATGGGAAGAAAGCACGCTCCAGGTGAGGCATGATAGCCACATGGCGTCCGTCGGCACTTGCCAGACCAGCTACACTGAAGTCACTGCCATTAGGATTGCCAGGATACTGGTCATAGCTATACTTAGCGATGATATTGTAATCCTCTTCCTTACCCTTCAGGCTGAACTTGCCCTCTGCATGAGCCACCCAGATGCCGACCTTCCGTCCACTCAAGGAACCGAACATCACACTTTCGTTCTTTGGAATGGTCAGGCCTACATAGCAAGACTCAAACTTATGACTGTCATTATGAACCATCTTGCCGATATCCTGACGGTCAGGAGAGAGCAGGTTCAATTCCATCATCAGCTGGCACCCGTTACAAACGCCCAGCGACAATGTGTCATGACGAGCATAGAAGCGGTTCAGTGTCTCCTTCGCCTTCTCACTATAGCGGAAAGCACCAGCCCACCCCTTGGCAGAACCGAGCACGTCGCTATTAGAGAAGCCTCCACAGAACACAATCATATTGATATCATCCAATGTCTCACGACCGCTTTCAAGATCGGTCATTGTAACATCCTTTACATCAAAGCCTGCCAGATAGAGTGCGTATGCCATCTCTCGCTCGCTATTAGTACCCTTCTCACGAATCACAGCTGCATGCAAGCCTGAAGGCTTACGACGGTCCGGGCTAATTCCATACTGTTTGAACTTACCAGTGAAGTCCTTGCCGAAGTCATATTCCAGAGGCTGTTGCTTATAATTGTTGAAACGGTCCTTGGCCAGTCCGTTTGCCACCTGCTTGCGGTCAAGCAGATAAGAAGAAGAATACCATACATCACGCAGATAGTCGATGCCGAACTGATAGGTAGCGCCATCCTTAGTAACCAGGATATGACGCTCGTTGCATGGATGACCAAGTTTAGTGTAACCCACGCCAGCATCCTCCATGATTGCCTTAAAACGAGCTATATCCTCATTGCTTACCTGAATCACCACACCCGGATTCTCAGCGAATAGAATCTTCACAAGGTCTTCTTCCTTTATATTATCAAGCTTGATTTCCATGCCTCCGTCAGTATTGGCGAAGCACATTTCCAACAGAGTGGTAATCAAGCCACCGGCAGAGATATCATGACCAGCCATGATGACACCCTTGCGAATCAGATGCTGGATGACATCAAAAGCATCACGGAAATAGTCGGGATCAACTACGGTTGGCACGTCGTCACCCACCTTGTTCAACGATTGGGCGAAAGCTGAGCCACCCAAGCGGAGCTGGTCAAAACTGAAGTCAACATGATAGATGGCTGTGCTCTTGTCGTTTACTAATACAGGAGAAACAACCTGACGCACATCATCCACCTCGGCACCGGCACTGACGATTACAGTTCCAGGAGCGATGACCTTCGTACCGTCAGGATACTGTTGTGTCATGCTCAGAGAATCCTTCCCCGTAGGCACATTGATGCCAAGACGCTGGCAATAGTCGCTCAATGCCTTAACAGCAGTATAGAGACGGGCATCCTCACCTTTCTGAGAACGGCAAGGCCACATCCAGTTGGCACTCAGGCTCACGCCATCGATGCCTCCCGCTAACGGTGCCCAAACCACATTGGTCAACGCCTCACTTACAGCCATGATGGAACCCTTGGCAGGATCAGCCAACGCCACCTGAGGCGCATGACCGATAGCGGTAGCTATACCCTTCTTGCCACGATAGTCGAGAGCCACTACGCCACAGTCGCTCAACGGCAACTGTATTTCACCCTGGCATTGCTGACGTGCAATACGTCCAGTCACAGAACGGTCCACCTTGTTGGTCAGCCAGTCCTTACATGCCACAGCTTCCAACTGCAACACATTATCTATATATTCATCGAGTTTCGCCACGTCATACTGAGGATCCTCATAATGACGCTCCACCGTCTCATCCACCATATAAGTCTTTGGAGAAGAGCCGAACATCTGACTTACAGCCAAGTCGAACGGACGGACACCGTCAGCTTGTTGGAAAGCGAAGCGATGGTCACCAGTGGTCTCTCCCACTACATACATCGGCGCACGCTCACGTTCTGCAATCTTACGTACATGCTCCAGTGCATCCTCCTGAATCAACAGGCCCATGCGCTCCTGACTCTCGTTAGCGATGATTTCTTTAGAAGACAAAGTCTTGTCACCGATAGGCAGCTGGCTCATGTCAATCAGACCACCACAATCCTCCACCAGCTCACTGAGACAATTCACATGACCAGCTGCACCATGGTCGTGGATAGACACTACGGGATTATTGTCTTCCTCGCAAAGGGCACGTACCACATTATATGTGCGCTTCTGCATCTCGGCATTAGCACGTTGTACAGCGTTCAGCTCCACACCATTGCTGTATCGGCCCGTATCTACAGAAGAAACAGAACCGCCACCCAGACCGATGCGGTAGTTATCGCCACCCAGCAACACAATCTTGTTACCAGGCTCTGGCTTACCCTTTAAGCAATCACGCTCCGTTCCGTAACCCACACCACCTGCCAACATGATTACCTTGTCGTAGCCATACACCTCGTTGCCCTCCTTATGCTCGAATGTCAGCAGAGAGCCACAGATCAACGGTTGACCGAACTTATTTCCGAAGTCGCTCGCCCCGTTGGAAGCCTTGATCAGAATCTGTTCAGGCGTCTGATAGAGCCATTTGCGAACAGGCAACACCTGTTCCCAGGCACGGTCTTCTTCAGTACGTGGATAGGAAGTAATATAGACGGCAGTACCAGCTATTGGCCAAGAGCCCTTACCACCACCCATACGGTCACGAATTTCGCCACCAGTACCCGTTGAAGCGCCGTTGAACGGTTCTACTGTAGTTGGGAAATTATGTGTCTCAGCCTTGAGAGAAATCACGCTCTTGATATCTTTAATCTGGAAATAGTCAGGTTTAGAATGATCGGCAGGAGCGAACTGCTCGATAACCGGACCTGAGGCAAACGCCACATTGTCCTTATAAGCGGAAATAATCTTGCCTCGATGTGCCTTGGTGGTGTCCTTGATAAGCTGGAACAGACTTGACTCCATCTCCTTGCCATCTATCACAAATGTGCCACCGAAAATCTTGTGACGGCAATGCTCAGAGTTAATCTGTGCGAAGCCGAACACCTCAGAGTCGGTCAACGGACGCCCGCAGTCCTTCTCCACCTGTTTCAGATAGTCCATCTCATCTTTCGACAGTGCGAGGCCCTCACGTTCGTTATAAGCCTCCAGGTCATCAATGTGTACGATAGGTTCAGGCTTTCTGTTGGTAGTGAACACCTGTTGGTCCAATCCCTTGTACATACGTTGCAACATCGGGTCATGGTCAGCATTCTCGTCTGCCACAGGGAAATACTCCTCAATGCGGGCAATGCCCTTGAGTCCCATGTTCTGGGTAATCTCCACAGCGTTGGTACTCCACGGAGTGATCATCTCACGCCTCGGGCCCACAAAGTGTCCCTTCAGGTTTTCCTCACTTTCTGGTTTCGCGTCGCCAAAAAGCCAGCACAGCTCTTCGGCTTCTCTCTGGTCAGGCGTGTGGTCGGTCTCGACTGCAATCACGCTCTGTTGCGGGGTTCTGAAAAATAGAATCATATCAATAACTGATAATATATGATGGATAAATTATAACTTTATTTTCTTCTTAACTGGTTTTGACTCATTGTGCAATCGGTCCAGGGCGGTCACCACGTAAATGAAGTTACCACTTTCCCCGTGAGCAGGCAGGTTATAAAAAGCGTCACGGGTAATCGCCACGATATGCGACGGATCCTCCAAGTCCAAAGGCTCGCCATTCATAAAGCGATACACCACGTATTGTACCGCCTTGTCCATCTCCGTCTTAGCTTTCGGTGCCGTCCACATCAATACAGGCCCGTCAAAAGTATTCACCACTGCCACCTTCCTCACCTTCTTAGGAGCCTTCTTGTCCATGAAGTCAAACGCTGGTGGTATTGCCGGATACTTATGATATACCTGCTTAAGCAGTTCGGCATAGTTACCCACATTGTCCACAATGTTCTGTGTGTACCACTGACAACTTCCCAGAATAGTCTGATAGCTTCGCTGCAATCTCATCTTCAGCGGCATCTGATGCTGTCCCGGATTACTTGGATCTGGGTTCTGCACCGTGTTCAGGATGCTCTGGCCTATAAACAGCGGACGGTTCTCCGCGTTCTTCGCCCACCAGTCCACCAGCTTTCCGTAGTCAGCCGCCGGATGACCTACATGCCAGTAAATCTGTGGAATATTGTAGTCTATCCACCCGTTACGCGCCCATAGCAGGATATCCGCATACAAGTCATCATAATTCTGCAATCCGTTGGTATCGCTACCCAATGGATCACTCTTCTGATTCCGGTAGATTCCGAAAGGCGAAACGCCGAACTTCACCCAAGGACGTAGCCGGCGCACCAGGTTATGTATATCTTGAATCAACAGGTTCACATTGTTCCTTCGCCAGTCGCCCTTTGAAGCAAAGCCACCCCCCAGACGCTGATAGTCGGCCTCATCAGGGAAATCCAGACCATTGGCCGGATAAGGATAGAAATAGTCATCCATGTGCAAGGCATCCACGTCATAGCGTGTGATGATATCAGTCAGTATTTGCAGGATGTACTCACGGCACTCAGGCAACGCAGGGTTGAAAAACAACTGGTTATTGTATGGGATAAACCATTCGGGATGCTGGTTGGTGATATGTCTGGCATCCGTCTGTGCCGAAGCCGAGGTTTTGGCACGGTAGGGATTGATCCATGCGTGAAACTCCATATTCCTCTTGTGGCATTCCTCTATCATCCATGCCATCGGATCCCAGTAAGGACTGGGTGCCTGCCCCTGAATACCCGTCAGATACCGGCTCCAGGGTTCCAGGGTTGAGGCGTAGAGCGCATCGGCTTCAGGGCGTACCTGAAAGATGATGGCGTTGATACCAGCTTCCTGCAAGGCGTTCAGCTGCTGGGTAAGCATCCGTTGCACCTCCCCGGTAGGCTTACCTTTAAACTGTCCGTTGATGGCCTGTATCCAGGCTCCCCTGAATTCACGTTTTGGATTAGCATTTTGCGACATCACACTCACATTCAACGATATGAGTGCCATGAGTATTATAGCGAGATGTCTAATTTTCATTTTCGTTACTGAATCAGTTGATGAAATATGGTGCAAAGATAAAAAAAATTTTCGTACATTTGCAATTCAATCCAAATAATAACGATGATGGAAGAGAACAAATATATCCGCATTAAGGGAGCCAGAGTGAACAACCTGAAGAATGTGAGCGTAGATATACCACGTAACAAGCTGGTGGTAATCACCGGCCTTTCAGGTTCAGGCAAGTCTTCGCTGGCGTTTGACACGCTTTATGCCGAAGGCCAACGCAGGTATGTAGAGAGCCTCAGCAGCTACGCCCGTCAGTTCTTAGGGCGAATGAGCAAGCCTGAATGCGATTTCATCCAAGGCATCCCTCCTGCCATCGCCATCGAGCAGAAGGTGACAAGCCGCAATCCCCGCTCTACCGTGGGCACTTCAACGGAGATATACGATTACCTTCGCATGCTCTTCGCCCGTGTGGGTAGGACATTCAGCCCAGTCAGTGGTCTGGAGGTAAGGAAACATTCTACAGAAGACATCGTCCGTTGTATGCAGCAATTTGATGACGGCACCCGTATGTTACTGTTGGCTCCCGTCATTGTGCCTGAAGGTCGCTCCACGACTCGCCAGCTTGACATCTTGCGGAAAGAAGGGTTTAACCGCTTGGAGGTGAACGGCAAAGTAGTGAAACTGGAAGACTACATCCCGAAAAAAGAGGATGTGGTATTCTTGCTGGTAGATAGGTTTGTGGTGTCTCATGAGTCTGATGCCGTCAGTCGTCTGAACGACTCGGCAGAGACAGCCATGTATGAAGGTGACGGTGCCTGCCTGTTGCGGTTCTTCAACGCTGACGGATCCACTCAGCTCTATCGTTTCAGCACTAAGTTTGAAGCTGATGGAATCACCTTCGAGGAGCCTAACGACCAGATGTTTTCTTTCAATTCTCCATTGGGTGCATGCCCAGAGTGCGAGGGCTTCGGCAATGTGATCGGCATCGACGAACATCTGGTGGTACCCAACCGTTCTCTGTCTGTCTATGACGGTGCGGTAGTCTGTTGGCGTGGCGAGAAAATGGGTATGTGGCGCGATATGGTGATTCGTGGAGCAGAAAAAGCCGGCTTCCCCATTTTCACGCCTTATTACCAGCTGACCGATGAGCAGAAACGCATGCTTTGGGAAGGCACTCCCTACTTCGAGGGCATCAATGCATTCTTCGAGATGGTGAAGGAGAACCAGTATAAGATTCAGTACAGAGTAATGATGTCACGCTATCGTGGTAAGACCGTTTGTCCCAAGTGTCACGGCTCCCGACTGAAGCCTGAAGCTAACTACGTAAAGGTGGGTGGCAAGAGCATCAGTGAACTGGTAAGCATGCCGATTGAGGAATTGAAACCTTTCTTTGACAGTCTGAAGTTGGAGCCTCACGAGCAACAAGTTGCTAAACGAATACTTACTGAAATCAGCAACCGTCTGAACTTCCTCTTGGATGTAGGTTTAGGTTACTTGACACTCAACCGTCAGAGCAACACACTCTCTGGTGGCGAGAGCCAACGCATCAACCTTGCCACCTCGTTAGGAAGCAGCCTGGTGGGTAGCCTGTATATCCTCGACGAGCCAAGTATCGGGCTTCATAGCCGTGATACCGACCGTCTGATCCGAGTGTTGAAACAGCTTCGTGACCTTGGGAATACAGTGGTGGTCGTGGAGCATGATGAAGAGATTATCCGTTCTGCCGACTACATCATTGACATTGGTCCTGATGCAGGACGACTGGGAGGTGAGATTGTCTATCAAGGTGATTTGAAAGACCTGCATGCTGGTACTAAGAGCTATACGGTGAACTATCTGTTGGGCAATGAGCAGATACCCGTTCCTTCCTCTCGCCGTCCTTGGAACACATTTATTGAGATTACAGGAGCCAGGGAGAACAACCTGAAGGGTGTGGATGTAAAGTTTCCGCTCAACATCATGACGGTAGTTACCGGTGTCAGCGGTTCAGGCAAGAGTACACTCGTGAGGGATGTGTTCTACCGTGCCTTGAAACGCGAACTGGATGAGTGTGCCGACCGTCCGGGTGAATTTGCCACCATCGGAGGTGACCTCCGTGACCTCCGCAACGTGGAGTTCATTGACCAGAATCCCATCGGAAAGAGTACACGAAGCAATCCTGTCACCTATCTGAAGGCTTACGATGAGATACGTAAGCTTTGGGCTGACCAGGCGCTCAGCAAGCAGATGGGCTATGGTCCCAGCTACTTCAGCTTCAATAGTGAAGGAGGCCGTTGCGAGGAGTGTAAGGGCGAGGGCACCGTTACGGTAGAGATGCAATTCATGGCTGACCTTACTTTCGAGTGCGAGTCCTGTCATGGGAAGCGGTTCAAGAGCGACACCCTGGCCGTTCAGTATCAAGGCGTGAACATCTATGATGTACTGGAGATGACCGTCAATCAAGCCGTTGAGTTCTTCACCAAGCATAAGCAGACAAAGATTGTGAAGCGTCTCAAGCCTCTGCAAGACGTAGGTCTGGGCTATATCAAGCTCGGCCAGTCGAGCAGCACGCTTTCAGGTGGAGAGAACCAGCGGGTGAAGTTAGCCTACTACCTCAGTCAGGAGAGTGCCGACCCTACCCTCTTCATCTTCGATGAGCCCACTACAGGCCTTCATTTCCACGACATCAAGAAGCTGCTCGAGTCATTCGAGGCTTTAATCCGTAGAGGTCACACCATCCTCATCATCGAACACAATCTGGAGGTCATCAAGTGTGCCGACTACGTGATTGACCTTGGTCCTGAGAGTGGCGACAAAGGTGGTAACATCATAGCGGTTGGTACTCCCGAAGAGATAGCCAGACATCCAGAAAGCTATACCGGCCAGTTCCTTAGAGAGAAGTTAGCAAACTGATAAGCAGCTTTTCATATTATAACAGGCAGAGCATTTGTGTCCTGCCTGTCGTTTTTCCATTCTCTTATGATTCCAATCTGAAAATCATCAAATAGCCTACATACCTACATGATTTGCATATAACATATCTAATTATCAATAGTTTTGATAGCTTTCATACCTACATAAAGCCTACATAAAGCCTACATGAAGCCTACATAAAAGCCATTCACATACGGCCTGATGAGGACAAAGTAACAAGGATGTATCTCACGTCATAATAGACAACGAGAAAATTCTCTCGAGAATTTCCTCGTTAGAGCCAAGTAAACGAATGGTTAGTAGTAAGCAAACCAACAAATTCTCTCGAGAATTTTGCTGTCATCTTACTACGAGTTTCTTGCGGATAAGCAATATTCCCCCTGCCAGATACCTGTAAGCATAGCGAAACCATGTAGGCTTTATGTAGGCTTTATGTAGGCTTTATGTAGGCTATATTAGCACTTATTTCACTATAATTCTGCTAATTATGTCGAAATTATGTAGGCATGTAGGCTAAATCACAAAATCAAGATATCATAAAGGGCGATACTGATCAAATCAAACAAGAGGACGCTAAGTTGAAACGGTCGAGGGCATTATTATCTGCAATTGGAGAAAAATGGTGCTAGTCTGAAAGTTCTTATGGAAGCGATGCAGCGTAAGGACAAGAAGGGGTTCGTTGCCAAATATATTACTCCTGATATAAAGTCTGGCTATATAGCTATGCTATATCCGGAAACGCCGAATCATCCTATGCGGTCGTACTACATGACGAATAAGGGAAGAGATTTGACGATGTCTTTATAGTATTGTGTTCAAAGAAGCAACTTATAACCGCAAATATTACAATAAAAAATGTTACCATATTCTCATTAATCGTTATTTGTCAGTTGTCAACGAGCATATACAACTATCATCTCTTCCACCCACTGGTCTGACGACTTGCCGGTTGGAACGTTTGTTTTTTACAAATGTAATCATTTTTGTCATCAATTAAGGATAAAATCATTATTTTTGCAGCAAAGAAACGGTAAGATATGAAAACAATTGAGCTTATGAGAAAAGAAAACACAAAGAATGTGCTTACACCACGTCAGCAAAGCCTCGTAGCTATAGCTTCATTTGAAGCGAAAGGTGACATCAGGAACCTGGAAACCGCTCTCAACAAGGCTTTTGATAAGGGATTCACGCTTAATGAACTGAAAGAAATCTTTTGCCACCTGTATTCCTATACCGGATTCCCAAGGGCACTGAACGGGCTGAGTGCCCTGCAAAGGGTACTTGCAGACAGACTGGCAAAAGGACTAACTTGCGAGGAAGGACGCATGGCCTCTCCCCTGCCCTATGATTTTGACGCACTGAAAGAAGGGACCAAGGTACAGACTTCTTTGTTCGGTAATGACGACTATCCTTTTGTGCCGGCCATGGATTATTATCTCAAGGCTCATCTCTTCGGGGATGTATTCGCCAATGACTTACTTGAGCATAAGGAGCGTGAGCTATTGACCATCAGTGCCTTGGCAAGTATCAACGGGCTGGAAATTCAGTTGACCGGCCATCTTGAAGGCGCACAGAACAAAGGGATGACCAAGGAGGAGATGTATTCTTATGTACAGACATTAACCGACCTGGGAGATGAGGAGACGGCACAAAGAGCCCGAAAGGCTGTGGCAGAACATTTCAACGGACCCAACGACAAATGACATCCCTTGAAAAAGACATTTCTTGCAAAACAAGTAATTTGGGTAGATTTATCCACAATTCGGATAGCCTATGCAATGATTTTTTACTTTACCTTTGCAATCGAATTCAATCAGAATGTTAAAATGATCAGATTAATGAAAACAACCGCTATTTCTGCTGCCCTCGCCCTGACGCTGGGGGCAAACGCTCAGAACGCGCTGACACCACGCCAGCAAAGTATCACAACCATATCATCACAAGTGGCTAAAGGTGATATCAAGAACCTGGAAGTTTCTTTCGACAAGGCCTTCAACGAGGGATTCACCCAAAACGAACTGAAGGAAATCTGCTGTCATCTGTATGCCTATACGGGTTTCCCAAAATCGCTGAACGGACTGGGTGCCCTGCAGAGAGTTATTGCCGACAGACAGGCTAAGGGCCTGGCTTGTGAGGAAGGGCGTATGCCTTCTGAACTGCCAAAAGATTATGACGCATTGAAAGAAGGCACTGAGGTACAGGCTTCATTGTTCGGTCCTTATACCAACACGTTCTCTCCTACCATCGACTATTACCTGAAGGCACACCTCTTTGGTGACATCTTCGCCAATGACCTGTTGACGCATAAAGAGCGTGAACTGGTAACCATCAGTGCGTTGGCAAGCATCGAAGGACTGGAGGCTCAGCTAAACGCCCACCTTGTGGGAGCCCAGAAGAAAGGCATGACCCAGGAGGAGATGCATTCATACGTATTGACTTTGGCTGAAACAGGTGATGAAGCTACGGCAAACAGAGCCATGAAGGCAGTTGCTCAGCTTTACGGCGAGAACGCACAGACCGTTCAGACGGTAGATTTCAACGTATGGCCAAAGGGTGAGCCAAATCCTTACGGACAATACTTTACGGGCCAGAGCTACCTCACCATGATGGGAGAAAGTGGCGCTTACAATGTGACCTTCGAACCAGGATGCCGTAACAACTGGCACATCCATCATGGAGCGATGCAGGTTCTGATATGTGTTTCTGGCCGTGGATGGTATCAGGAATGGGGCAAGGATCCCGTACCTATGACCCCGGGCACCATCATCGCTATTCCAGAGGGGGCTAAACATTGGCATGGAGCCGCTAAGGACTCATGGTTCCAGCACATAGGCTATGAGACTAATGTGCAGCCAGGCGCCTCTAACGAATGGTTAGAGCCTGTGAGCGAAGATCATTATAACGGTTTGGAAAAATAAAAAGAAACAAAGAGGAGGTGACTTGAAACAAGCGCCTCCTCTTTGTTTTATTTATTATTTGAAAAGCTTCAATGCAAGATCTCTGAACGCCCTACGCCATGTAAGCCACTCATGGGCCGTTCCTTCAGAAACGTAGGTCACGACTTTAATACCCTTCTTTTCCAAAGCGGCACAACTCTCTGGGAAACGGAAGCTTGCCTCCTCTGAGCCCCAACTGATATGGAAAAGACGCATCTGTTTGTTGAATGTCGAAGCATCTGCCAAGGCTCCGCTGAAAACAGTGTTCACATTTTCATCAGTCACTCCGAACAAACCACTCAATGTAGCCATCCAGGCAAACTTATCCATGTTATGATTAGTCAGTACGGTAGCGGTGGTCTGGGCACCTCCTCGTGAAAGGCCTGCCATACCACGATGGTCTCTGTCGGCAATGGTACGGAAATTCTTGTCAATGAACGGAACGAGCTCATCCACATAGACATCAGACACCGTCTTATCAGGAACAGTACGAATCTCTGGAGTAGTGCGCATATCGCCGCTCATCACCACCACAATCATTTCCTTCGCCTCTTTAGCAGCTATCATGTTGTCAAGAATCATGTCCACATGACCTTGGTCAATCCATCCGAACTCATTCTCACCACTTCCATGCAGCAGATAAAGCACTGGATAACGTTTCTTACTGCTCTCATAGCTGGCAGGAACATACACGTTGATGTGGCGATAGGTGCCGTTAATCTCAGAATAATACTTGATTGACCTGACCTGACCGTGAGGCACATCCTTATTGAAACGGTAATAATCTCCTTCGCGTCCTTCAGGTACCTCTATACCTCCGGCATTGGCTGTATAACCGAAAAACGACATACTGTTGGGGTCAGTCATCCTGGCTCCATCGACCGTCACGAAATAATAGTGGAAACCCACAGGAAGCGGATCGGTCACAATCGTCCATACGCCATCGATATCCTTTGTTCCCTTATACTCATTAGGAACACTCACCGTTACCGAGTGAGCCAACGGCAGGTAGAACTTGAAATAGGCTTTGCGGGTCTGAGGATCCACACGAGGATACTCTGCACGCAACACGTTAAGCTCTGAGGGCAAAGTGCCACTCTCATACTCTGTCATCGCCTTGGGCAACTGGTTGTTCGGTTGCTGGGCGAAAAGTCCTGTCACTGCAAGGAGTGCGAGGGCTGTTAAAGCAATCTTTTTCATGGTATCTGTTTTTAAAATCACTTAACTACAATTGGCTGAGGTTCCGTAGTCGGTCCGTGAACCACAAGCTTGCCGTCAGGCAGAATCTCCATCCGGTCGATAAACATCACGCGCCCGTTGTTGGACATCGCATCCGTTCTGGCGGTCCGCCCGTGATAGACAGTATAGAGCGAGCCATCTGGCATCGTGAGCACCATATTGTGCCCTGTGCAATACACCTCGCCACCCTTATCGTTGTTGCGTTCCAAGACAGGATTGTTCTCTGCCTTGGTGAAAGGGCCTAAAGGCGACTTGCCGGTGGCATAGCCCACAGCATAGTATGGACCACCATAGAAATTAGCGCTATACATCATGTAATAGGTGTCGCCATGCTTGAAGATATAGGAGCCTTCGTTCCAACGGCGGTTAGCTTCTCCAGCCATCGCGCTACGGCTTTCCCACTCCTGCGGCCCGTTCAGTTCATAAGGAGGAACGAGCAGTTGTACTGGCTCACCTATCGCTCCACTGAAATCAGGTTTGATTTCCACACCATAAATCCAGCTCTCCTCAATCTCTTCATATTTGCCCTCTTCTTTCAGCTTCTGAGCCAGTTCACTATCAACGGCATGCTTGTAGCAGCATCGGGAATAATAGAGATATACCCTGCCGTCTTCAGCGAAATAGAGATTGGCGTCAATGATAGGATAACCAGGATCAAAAATCGGTTTGTCTGACAATTCCTTAAAAGGGCCAGTGGGGCTATCACTCACAGCTACACCGATGCGGAATATCTCCCCTTCGTTGGTGGGGTTCTCCTTCCAGTTGGACGAGAAAAGCATATAGAACTTACCATCGCGTTCATACACCTCTGGTGCCCAGAAACAGTCAGTGGTCCAGCCATTTGGATCAGCCTTGTAACATTGCCCCTTCAGTTCCCAGTTGGTCAAATCCTTGCTCTGATAGACATTGAATCCGTCCATCGGACCTTCAGTAGTGCCGTAGGCATAGAAATTCCCGTCACTGGCGAGAAGGATAAACGGATCGCCCATCACCACAGGACTTCCATCTGTTAATGAAAGAGGATTACTGACCGTAGAGGTTTTGGTTCCGCTTGAGCAAGACATCAGGAGCATGGATGCCAGGAAGCATACCATCAATTGTAAATTTTTCATGATTTCAGTATTTAATATTTCATATTTGCCACAAATGTAGCACTTTATTTTGATACAGAATTGTTTTTTTGCTATTTTTGCAACATGGCAGTGGTTTTTGCACATATCAGGGTATGGAATATACTGGGTCTGATACTCAGCATCGTCCTTTCCGTGTGCTTCGCCTACGGTCTGTATGCCAGTTATCTGTCAATGGCACCTGTAGAGCAGACCGTCCGCTATGCCGACCTGGATGCCCTGCCCCGCGGATTAGGCTCGATAGGCAAGCTGTTGAAAGACCGTCTGCAGGCAGACAGTGCGGCGACAACGCGACTGGTGGTTTACAATTATCAAGGACACACACTATATGACCTTGTGAGAGGCAAAGACAGCATCACTATCCCTGCCCATATCACTGATACCGTAGCACCCGAGTTTCATCCGCTCCCTGCTGATGTGACGGAATGGAAGGATTCCTTGCATTACGGAGTGATGGCTTTAGACAAATACCAACTGGACTACCGTCGCATCATCGCTCGCTATGACAGACAGGTGAGCCGCATCGAGTGGAACAGTTTTGACACCATTCCTATCTACATCATCAGCCTGAAAGGACATGACGAGCCGATATACATAGATGCCTCAACACCATACGTGAAACCATTCTACCTCTCTAAGGAACAGGTGGACGGTGCCTTCAAGGCCTATTGCCATACAGATTCGGTATGCACGGAGCTATTGAAACAATATGATGACTATTATATGGATTTTCAGAATAATCTTACCTTGCCCGTATGGAAAACTATTGCCAAAGGAATGGCCTACTACACAAATCCGCGCACGGGCAATTACGCGATCCATAACATAGCCGACCGATGGGAATATCTGAGACATCATGCATTCAACAACATTAGATACAAGCTATTCGCCAAACATCCGGAAAGATGGCAGCCTACTTTGTGGGGAAGTCTTACGGCAGGTCTGCTGATTTCATTCTGTGGGGTGGTGAAAGCAATAGCCAACATTAGAAAAAAAAGAGAAAAAACACTATGAAGAAGATTATTTTTCTGGACATTGACGGAGTAATGGAATCACACAGACCGGTGAAACGAAGCTGGTTCAGCTTCAGCAAAAAACCGACTGAAGACGAATTCGGGCCTCTATACGATGAGGAAGCGGTGGAAACTCTGAAGGAAGTTATCGACCAAACTGGAGCGAAGATAGTCATCTCATCATCCTACAGGAACAGAGATGGCAACTATTTCTCCAGACTCTGGAAGAAACGCCGGCTTCCTGGAGAAGTGATAGGTGGCACACCTTTCGTCACCGATCCCGATTTCTTCGATTATTGCGGTTTTGAAGACCAGAATGAAGCAAACATGAACAACAAGGCTATGGAAGTGAAGGTATGGCTCGCCAAGAACGCCGACCTCGACACACGCTATGTCATCATCGATGACAATGAGAACTGGTTAGACGAGCAAAGGCCTTACGTGGTGGTAACATCATGGCAGACAGGCCTGACAAAGGACAAAGCGATGAGTATTATTAACATTTTAAATAATTAGCATAATGAAAATGAAGTGTTTATTAGGCGTAGCCGTCGCAGCCATGATGGTGGCTTGTACGACAGAGAAGCCGGCAAATGAGAATCCTGTTTTGACCATTGAAGGTGGTCAGATTCAAGGTGTGTTGACAGACTCTACCCATGTGATGGTTTACAAAGGCATCCCTTATGCAGCTCCACCAGTGGGCGACCTGCGTTGGAAACGTCCTCAGCCAGTAGTGGCTTGGGAAGGTGTGAAGCAGTGTGACAAATGGGGATATGCTTCTCTGCAAAGAGACCATACTCCGGGTGAGTTTTATACTGAGGAGTTCTATTTCAATGGTGATTGGGAACGTAGCGAGGACTGCCTTTACCTGAATGTTTGGGCTCCGGCAGAGACCTTAGGCAAGACCGATGCCAAACTGCCTGTGGCTATGTGGGTGCATGGTGGTGCATACATGGGGGGAAGTGGTCATGAGATAACGATGGATGGTGACGCTTGGGCAACACGTGGTGTCATTCTCGTGACTATCAACTACCGTTTAGGCATGATGGGATTCCTTTCTCATCCTCTGTTGTCAAAGGAAGATCCTGATGGCGTTTCAGGCAACTACGGTACTTGGGATCAAGTAGCTGCATTGAAGTGGATACACAATAACATCGCACAGTTTGGCGGTGACCCAGACAACATCACCATCTTCGGACAGAGTGCCGGAGCTGCCAGCATCAAGAACCTGGTGACATCAAACGAGTCTAAGAAGCTGGTGAGCAGAGCTATTATACAAAGTATCGGTGGATTGGGTGAGGTAATTCCTGCACCTGCACAAGATGTGGCAGAGAATATAGGCAAGGAGATGATGGATGCAGCAGGCCTTACTACTTTAGAGGCTATGCGTGCCGCAAAGCCTGAGCAACTGGATGCTGCATTTGGCGCATTCATGGCTACCGGTAAAGTACAGGGGCTGCCTTTGGTTCCTCATATCGATGGCCGTTTGTTGGGCAAGAGCTTCACGGAGGCTGCTACAGACAATACCATTGCCGATGTGCCTTATATGCTGGGTTCTACCCTTGACGACATGATGCCTACCATGGGTGAAGGCATTAACGCTTTCGGTGCCCTGCGTGAGACACAGAGCAAGAATCCGGTGTATGCTTATCGCTTTGACCGTCGTCTGCCAGGCGAACCTAATACGGCTTACCATTCTTCAGAACTCTGGTTTATGTTCAAGACCTTGAAGAACAGTCGCCGTCCGTTTACGGCAGCCGACTACGAGCTTGCTGACCGCATGATGGACTACTGGACCAACTTTGCCAAGTATGGCAATCCTAACGGCAACAATGTAGATGGCGAATGGAAGCCAAATACCAAGGAGAATCCATTCGTTATGCACTTAGATGTAAAATGAAAAGGATATACCATATTATAATGATGTGTATCGTGGCAATGGGAGCGTTCGCACAGAACGCTCCGTTGTCACTGCACTACAATCGCCCCGCTACCTATTTTGAAGAAGCCTTGGTGATTGGCAACGGTAACTTAGGAGGTATCGTATATGGGGGAACCCGCATGGATAAGATTTCCCTGAATGACATCACCTTATGGAGTGGAGAGCCTGAGAAAGAGGTGACCACCCCGGACGCATACAAAGCATTGCCGGAAATACGCAGGTTGCTCGACCAGGAAGACTATCGTGGAGCAGAGGAAGCTTTCAAGCAGATACAAGGACACTACAGCGAGAACTACCAGCCATTAGGCCAACTTACCGTTGATTACGGCGCAGAGGGTAAAGACATCAGCGGATACAAACGTACCCTCGACATCAGCCAGGCCATCGCATCAACCCGTTATCAGAAAGATGGCAACCACATGACAACCGAATATTTTGCCTCGGCACCCGATTCCGTCATCTTGATCAGGATTGCTTCAAGCCAAGGCATCAACGCAAGGATTTCTTTCTCCTCACAGTTGCCTGTCAGCATTACGGCACAGGGCAACGAGATATCAGCGGAGGGATATGCTGCCTATAACTCCTACCCCAATTACTATGGGGAATTACCCAATGACCACAAGCATTTCTACGACCCGGAAAGAGGCATCCATTTCCGTACCCTCATCAAAGTGATCGCTCAAGACGGAACGGCAACCGGTTTTCCGTCAGGAGACATCAAGCTGGAGAATTGCCACGAGGCTTTGGTATTCGTTACCAGCGTAACCAGTTTCAACGGCTTCGACAAAGACCCAGTACTTGAGGGAAAGCCTTATCAACGACTGGCCCGCCAACGAATTGACAAGGCATCTCTCCTTTCATTTGAACAACTGAAACAAAGACACATAGAAGATTACCAACGGTTCTTCAACCGAGCATCACTGTCTTTAGGTAAAACAGATCCTGCCATTTCGGCTTTACCGACAGACGAGCAACTTTTACTCTATACCGACAAGGGCGTACCCAATCCCGAACTGGAGGCACTCTATTTTCAGTTCGCCCGATACCTGCTCATCTCATGCTCACGAACGCCAGGCGTGCCTGCCAATCTGCAAGGTCTCTGGAATGAATATCTGTTGCCACCATGGAGCAGCAATTATACCACCAACATTAATCTGGAGGAGAATTATTGGGCAGCTGAGGTGACCAACCTGCCTGAGATGCATCAGCCACTGATGGACTTTATCAGCAACCTGAGCCAGACTGGAAGGGTTACCGCGCAGAACTATTATGGCGTTGACCAGGGCTGGTGCCTGGCACACAATTCCGATATCTGGGCTATTACCAATCCCGTCGGTTTGCGTAAGGGAGACCCCAACTGGGCAGACTGGAATATGGGTGGGGCATGGGTAGCCACCCACATTTGGGAACATTATCAGTTTACTAAAGATTTGGACTTCCTGCAAACATATTATCCGTTGCTTAGAGATGCAGCCCTGTTCTGTCAAGGATGGCTGATTGAGAAGAACGGATACCTGATGACCTCACCGGGAACCTCGCCGGAAAATCATTATCTCACGGATGATGGTTTTGCAGGCGCTACCCTTTATGGATCAACCTCCGACTTAGCAATAATCCGCGAATGTCTGATTGACGCTTCAGAAGCAGCTAAAGCTCTGAACACAGACAAAGACTTACAGAAAGCCTTTGCCAACACGTTGAACAGGCTGCAACCTTATCAGATTGGCAAGGACGGGAAACTGCAGGAGTGGTATCACGACTGGAAAGACGCAGAACCTACCCATCGTCATCAATCCCATTTGTTCGGACTGTATCCTGGGCATCACATCACTTTGAAAGAAACCCCTGATTTAGCCAAGGCAGCTGCCAAGACACTCGAGATCAGAGGTTTCAACACTACGGGTTGGAGTGCAGGATGGCGCGTGAACCTCTATGCCCGTTTGCATGACAGCGATAACGCCTATAAGATATTCCAGAAGCTGCTACATTATGTGAGTCCAGACAATTATACTGGCAAAGATGCCCATCGTGGAGGTGGCACCTATCCTAACCTGCTGGACGCACACTCTCCTTTCCAGATTGACGGCAATTTCGGTGGTTGTGCCGGTATGGCTGAGATGCTGGTGCAATCAAGCATGACAGACATCTGGCTGTTACCAGCCTTGCCTGCCCAATGGGCTGACGGTGAGGTGAAAGGCATCTGTGCCAGAGGCGGATTCGTCATCGATATGCAATGGAAAGACGGAAAGGTGAAAAGCCTCAACATTCATGCCCGACAGGGAGGAAAGACTACCATCCATCTCAGCGGCATCAGCATGACTTTGAAACTGAAGAAAGGTGAGACTAAAAACATAACATTATGACAGCATTCAGACCTATGCGCCGTTTCAAGCAGCAGCTCCCTAGCGAGGAGTGCATACAGATACTCAAGCAGGCAACATCAGGTGTACTGGCTTTAGCTGGCGACGATGGCTATCCATATGCCGTACCCATCAGTCATGTGTATGCCGATGGAAGACTGTATTTCCATTCTGCCCTCACCGGGCACAAGGTGGATGCCATCCATCGTGAGCCGAAATGTTCCTTCTGCGTGGTGGCGCAGGATGAGATACACAGCGATGAGTTCACTACCTATTATCGCAGTGTCATTGCGTTCGGAAAAATACAGATTCTGGAGCGTGATGAAGACAAGCTTCAGGCACTCCGTCTGTTGGGCGAACGTTTCTCTCCAGGAAACACACAAGGCTTGCAACGTGAGATAGACAAAGACTTCTCTCATGTACTCATCCTACGCATGGACATTGAGCATCTCACTGGTAAGGAGGCTAAAGAGCTGATGAAGGCCAGGGCCCAATCAAAATGATTTAATTACTCATTAATAATTACCATCATGAAACCTTATTACCTGATTTTCGCTTTCGTGTTGGCATTAGCCTCCTGCTCCTCATCGAAGGAAAAAGCAGTTGAAAGCAAACAGCAACCCGTTCAAGTAAGTGAGCCTGAGGATTTCAAGCCAATGGCCAATCCTTTAAAGAAAGACAAGTTTATCCAGATCAACATCGTGGTGGGTGACATTTATAAAGCAGCCAAAGCATGGGCAGCTTTGCTGGATATTCCTGTGCCAGAGGTCAGAGTAAACCATCTGGAATACTCTGAAGAGTTTCCTTATACCTATCGTGGTGAGCCAAGCACCTGCGACCTGTTGGTGTGCGACATCGACATGGGCAGTTGGGTATTGGAGCTTCATCAAGCAGACGAGAAGGCAAGTTCCTTCCGTGAGTTCTACGACAAGCATGGCAACGGTGTACATCACCTCGGCTTCGAGGTAGGTGACCTGCGCGATGAGGTTATCCAGGAACTGGCAGGCATGGGCTTTGACACCAACCGAACCTTTGGCGCTTATACCGGAAGCAGCTGGACCATTGTTGACTCTGAGAATGTGCTGGGTGTGAACCTGAACATCAAGCCGGTGAAATAAATCTCCACATAGGGACACGGTGGATGTTTTCACGAACAATGAGATAATGAAAGAATTCACAAAGAAAAAAAACAGAGCATATAATCGATATGGCAAAGAGAAGATAGAAGTACACGGTAAACGATGATGAACATTCAGCATCACACAGCTTCGTAATGTTTAACCTTGAGGAGACTTATGAGTACGATGCAGTTTATCTGGTCTCACTGCTGAACTTCACTGACAGGAACATTTCTGATGACATCAGGATTGAGATGAGGCTGATAGATGTGAAGGCCACGCGGACGTTTATGAACGAGATGCGAATGATCTACGTGCAGCTTCCGCTGATGAAGAAGACTGAGGAGGAATGTGACAATGAACTTGATTACTGGATTTTTATACTGAACAACATGGAGACACTTGACAAGATGCCGTTTACGGACAAGAATCCCGCTTTTGTGGATTTGATAGACCTCGCCACCTACCAGAACATGAGCGAGGATGAGCAGGTAGCCTACTACCGCTCTTTGAAACGGATGTGGGACTATGAAAACAAGCTGAGAAGTGAGCGGGAGTATGCCAGAGACACCGGCTATTAGCGTCTGCGTAAATAGGCTCAAGCTGTATAGAAAACCGAATGGGTGTGCCATCACCAGCACACCCATCTCCAAAATTCAAAGTGAGCACCGCTATATAGACAGTAACATTGTTATGAAATATGCTTGTGCAAAGAATACAATCCATTCAAAAGCGGTGCAAATGTAACACAAGATTTCATATTTCCAAATATCTACTCGTCTTTTTTGCATTTCATCCTTCATTTTTCTCTTTTATGCACGGCTTAAGCAAACTTTACTTGCATTCACACAGGATGCCTTTCTCTACTTAAATCAAACATATCTTATTGAACATGGAAGGCTCAATTGAAATAACTATTCAATACTGAAAGACAAATCATCATTAATGGTCACATTATATTGCTTATAATTACCTGATATTTCACCATACACAATCTTTCCTTTCCCATAAACATAAACTCCAAGACTGTATTTAACATCTTCTCTATCTTCATATATATTAGGATATAAACCTTCGTATCTAACGCACACTGTATATTCGCCCCGTGGTATATAACCATAATTAATAATAGATTCTGTTGTGGTTCGACCTCTAACATCAGAAAAACTTTCCAAAGCCTCCACATTTATATTCCACCTCTGCCAAGAACCATATCCATAATAATTTGAAAAATTACCCCAATAATGAGCATACCCCCAATAACCAAAAGTAGGATTACCAACACCTAATGCAAGATTCATCTTTTTTTTATCCCAATTTAAAACAAAAGCTTGTGAAGCACTATTGTTGCTCATAGTACTTTTTTGTTTTAATGACTGAACTTGTATAACATTCGTATTATTTTTGGCAAGCATTTTATTCAATCCATCATCAGCAATCCATAAGCTAAGACTTGCCACAGCAGAAACGCATTCTCCCACATTTTTAGTTAAACCACATTTCATTAAACCGCTAATTACTCCTGCCGTCTGCATGTTAGAAGATAATGGATTACCAGCTTGTTGCGTAAATTTCGACTTCCTAAATGACTCTATGTCAAAATGAGCGAGGTCATACCACCCAGCGAGTGCGCTGCCACAAGAAACTAAAGCTAAAGCAGCTGTAATAAAATTAGAGAAACCGGCAGCACAAGCAACGGTACTCAATGTAGCACTTGCAAACTTAATTGTAAACTTTTTAAGATATTCTGCAGAAAGGCCAAATTCAGAACGAGTTTGCGCTTCGTTGAAATAATCTGCCAATATATCTCCTAAACAATTATCAGGCTTTAGTTTTTTAAGGACCTCAAAGTTCCCGTCTGTATAGACAATTGTAGCATCAAATGTATTCTCAGATAAGTTGTAATTATCCAATATTATTGAAAAATCATTGGCAACAATTTCAGAAGGCAGTCCTGAATAATTGTAGTTAACAACAACACTTGATTCTTCTATTTCGCTATTATATGCCACAATTCTCCGAGGGATATATGGTTGAAACTCATCCATTTCATAAAAATCTAAAAGATAAATCAATCCATCATTATAAACAATTCCATAATCCATACCCCCAGGGACATCATCCTCAATTGTAAAATAATCAGGAATATCATTCATTGTCAAACCCCTCTGTTCAAATTCAAAATCAAGAGTTTTCTTGCCATCATTTATTTCAAAACAAGTTTTCCGCTTGTCAACATTGATATTAGCATACAATGTAATGGTCACTTCTGCATCTCCTGCTTCGCCGAAAGAAGGGTTTATTTCATAGAAATCGTCAGCACTTTTCTCCGTCGTATTTTTTAGAGCTATTGTCCAAGGTCTTGAAGATGAAAACTTGATAATCTGTTCAGTTTTCAGGGCAGGCAGTTCTACTCCATTCCTCAAAAGCCCTTCACTTTCTTCGGAAAGAACAATACTACTTTCAACTATTTCTGATTCTGAATTCTCGAACAGCTCTTTGCCGTCAAGAGAAGTCATACTCTTAACTTTGCCACGCTCAATTACAACAGGCTTATCTGTAGATACCTCTATGACTTGTTTGTCGTACCCACCAGTATTATAGTTATACGATGAAGACATATCATTAAATTCAATCCTTGCCGTTATACCTTTCTCAAAAGTCATCTCTGGCAAAGGAATGTAAAGCTTGATACCATTTCCCCAAAAGCCATACGTGAATTCGGTAGTTGTTATAGAAGTTTCGCCAGCTACAGGGTCAACAACAAAAAGAGGAGTATCTGCTGACATATCAACCGTGCCGGCACCAGCCAGTTTTTCACCATTATTACCTGCCAGCGTCAGACTCCTGTATGTATATCCTGATATGGCATTGCCATTCTCATCCCTTACCACTTCAGTGGCACTGCTGACTTCCAGACAAAGATATCCGCATATATGCTTGAATTGGAAATCATTACCACTGCTTTTGGCAACTATGGGAGCAACAAACCTTGACGACCCACTATAGCCGCTACCATAATCAGACTGATAATTAGCACTGGAAGGCTCCAATGACAGGTGTAAAATATTTCTGTCATCAGTATCAATCACCGCATTCTCTGAATAAGGATAGAAAGCGTAGAACCGATTTCCTTCCACTTTCTCACCTCTGAAAATAGTGCCCTCCTGACTAATACTTGGATTAGCATATTTCTCAATTCCCTGCTGGTCACTATAAACACCTATGACATCTGACTGATACCAACTTAATTGATTGTCATTAGACAAAAGCAATCTTGTGTTGGCTTCTTCTGAAAAAGTAGCCCTTATTTCAGTAAACGATGTCTGTTTACCGTTATCCTGAGTGAGTCGTTCATAATCATCAGTACAACCCACAAAGATGGCAGCTGTTACTATTATATATTTTAAATTCTTCATACTTGTTCCTCCTATTTATTACCAGTCTTGCGTCCCACCATTTCCTAAATCTTCAATGTTTCCAATATTAACATCCTCTTTTTCTTCTAATGTAAGCTTGTGCCCTTCATTTTGAGTGATGTCAATACTACCATTCCACCAAGAACAAGCCTGCAATTCTTTAGAAATAACGCCATCCATATTATTATTGTTAATCCAAAAATCAGCCAAACTACTGATTGACAAGAATTCATCGGGAATAGAACCCGTCAACTGATTGTAGCTTAAATTTAAAGAGTCAAAATTCTTCAGTTTTGCAAGACTGGCAGGTATAGGTCCAGTAAGTGAATTACGTGATAAACCTATCATTATCCAATGGTTTGAAGGATCGTAACCACTACCAATGTCGCCAATACTTTCAGGTATTGAACCTGTCAAATTACATCCTTCAATATAAAACCTATTTATCATTCTTAAGCCTGCAAGATTGTCTGGGATAGGACCTGTCAGCTGTTTGTTGCCAGATAGATTGAGAATCAAAAGTTTACTTAAATTACAAATAGAAGAAGGTATATTCCCAGTCAAATCATTAGAAGCAAATTCTAACCGCTTAACATTATACAGATTCCCAATAGACGAAGGTATATTTCCTGTAAGTTCAGGATTTCCTTGAATGTATAAATACTCCAATCTATTGAAATTACCGATTTCTACAGGAAGCACGCCTGATAGATTATTTAAATTTAGGTTTATCTCTGACACAAACCCATCTCCATCCGTTTTAACTCCATACCACTCACCCAGCGGCTTGTCAGTAAGCCATCCTTCTTTATTAGTCCAGCTCTCTCCATTGGTTGAATTATAGAGTGCCACAAGCGACTCACGCTCGATGGAATATCGGTCAGTCTTAAACGCAGGGAAGCTATGTATTTTCGCTCTTGTTATATCCATGGGGGCATTCTTTGACTTGAAGAACGTGCCTTCAGGTGTTTCTATAGAGAGCACAAAACCTTCTGTATAGGAGCCGGCAGGAACGGGAAAATAGAAATCTTTTGTTTCGTCTGCTCCTAAAGTAATGTCACATTCAATCTTAACTAAAGTTGTAACATTCCCTTCAGTAGGACTCATAATCGGTTCGTCATCCAGCATCTTTACAATCATAGATCCTGCTACAGATTCATGCCCTTTACTTTCATATTTCACCCCCAGGATATGCTGCTCTCCTCCCAATGTGAAGTGCATAAGGCCAACAGTTTGCTTAAAATGCAAGTTATTGTCATTACTTACAGCAACCATTGGCATGGCGTTAGCAATTCTGTCGTCAGTAAAAAGTTCGGGAAGCGTAAAGAAGACAGTTCCTTTATTGTTTGCATCTGCAACATTGTTTTCATTATACGGATAATAAGCATAGAACTTCGTTCCGCTAACTGGTTTTTTAGAAGTGAAAGTGTTATTACCAGCGTAAGTAAAGGGAACCACACCTTCCTTATCACTATACACCCCAATCACATCTTCCTCATCCCACACCATTTGCGTTCCATTCTCCAAATGGGCACGAGTGACGGGAGAATCCTCAACGGACACATTAAAGCTGCTAAATGTTTTGACATCTTCATGACTGATAACACTTTCATCATTCTGTAGTTCATTGTCAGAGCAGCCGGATAAGACGAAAGCGATAGACAGACAGGCAGCATAAGCAATTCTTTTCAGTGCTTTCATAAATAATAAAAGGTTAGTCTTCAATGCCGAAAGACAACAACTAATCTTAATGAAGAAGCGTGGCACTGACTATGCCACTTCTAAACTTGGAGGTCGTAGGAATAACCTTGGATACAGATGTAGTGATAGCAGCCCACGCTATAGCGTGAGAACCATCATGCCTTCTTTGTATCCTACTTGAAAGTTTCCTACGTTCCCAAGTTACAAGATAAGCATAACGCTTCTTATAAAAATCCACGATGTCATGAAGGAATCGTATCCTTCAAATGCAAATGTAGTGAATAATTTGAAAAGACAAGAAGAATTGGTCGAATTTTTGTTTCTATTGCTGCAATTTTCAACTGTTTTTATAACTACCTACAGGAAACTATGGTATCATTCGGAAAAAGTGAATTGGAACATATTCTGAGTCTGCTTACACGCTATAATTTGATAAGCCAAGTGCAGCATTCTGACAACACTGACAACAAAAGTCTTATATTTTGAACTTTATATAAACACGCTATTTATTTTTTCTGCTTAACATCATGCTAAGCAGAAAATTTTATTTTGTAATTTCTATATATTGTCAAAAACGCGTTTTTATTGTCAGTGTTGTCAGTATAGGGTATATTAACCTATTACTAATAAGTCATGCCACCTATTATATAATAGCTACCATGACTTATTACCTAATAGCCCACCCCACTTATTAGCTATGGGTTACGGGCTACTGCGGTATCAAGGCTCACCAAGATACTCGAACAGCAATGTGAACTGCCGCAAGGTGAAACATCTTCTCGTACGGGCATAACTCTCCTACACAAATAGTAAACTTGGCATTACAGAGTTTTTGAGTGTTTCCCCCCATTTTTGTTTCTTTTTACTGAAAGAAACATTTTTGCACTCTCAAAAGTGCAAAAAAGTACAATTTTTGCACTTTTGTCAGTGCAAATGATTAACTTTGCTCTGACTTCTATATATATTGGCCGTCATATTCTTATACTTCGGATTAGCATTGCCTACACATGATTTCACAAAGCTTGGATCACAAAGCATATACTCGATGCCGTCCAGTATGATATAGTCGCCTTTTACATCCTCATTGAATCTCACGCCTGCACTGACATGCCCTGGATATTCAAGCATGATAGTGTCTAAGCCCAATAGTTTTTCAACCAGATAGGTAAAGAGGATTGACCTATCCTCACAGTCATTGTAGGGATGAAAAAACATTTCTTCCTTAAAATACGTCCTTTCATAACCATAATTCTCTATGTCAGTCTTATACTCAAAAGCCGTATGCATAAAGTGAAGTATCATGTTCACAGCTTCCTCTTCACTTTTATTCTGTAGTGCTTTCTTCATATCAGGCAGAATCTGTTTCTCCACTTGTTCTGAAAGAGGCTGTCTGGCATAAAAAGAAGGGTCAATCACCTGTGGCATTTCAGCATAGAATTCCATCATTCCTTTGTTCACTGCAACAGAAACTTTCATAGAAGAATCAACAGATGACTTGAATAATCGAGAAGGAATAGACTCACCTTCAAAATTAATTAAAGATGAGCCATGAAGGTCAATTGCTGCCAATCCTATAGTATCTTTTTCTGGAATAGAGAATATATAGCCCCCTATATCCATTGGCGTTTCCATTCCTAACAAATAATAGCGTTTACCTCTATATGCCATATATTTGACAGAAGCGAATCTTTCCTCTACAGGACAGGTGACAAAGAGATATTGGTTACCCAAGCAAGCCACTCTTGCGTCATAGCCAAGCCTTGTAAGCAGAAACGTTTCAAAGATAGCAGCTTCATTCTTACCTAACCGGCCTTGTATCTGCAACTGCTCTCCTATCTTAGACACAAGCATATAGACAGCCCATCCATTCAAGTTCATATCAGCCTTCAATTTCTGGCAAGTGAGAACGATTGGTTTCACATTAGACTTCGACAAATGTCTCCAAGCCCTGTCAAACTCCTGTGCATTGACACCTTTCAAACTAAACCTAAGCGACTTAGCTATCGGCACTTCCACGGATGTTCCATAGAAAAACACGCTTAGATTCTGTGTGAAAGAAGGCAGATACAGCCAAATCAGTAAAATAAAGATTGCCAAACGTCTCATCAATGTAATATCATAAGTTAATGTGGGTTTCCCCATCTTAACAGCGAATATCAAAATGTATATGCAAGTGACATTTGCCAAGTGTTGAATCTTGCTTTTTCCATTTTGCCATTAACCTGTTCCATAATTGTCTTTCCTGTATCTACATCTTCCAATTCTATAAGATGCCCAGGTGTAATGACGTTTTTCTTAGTCAATCCTATCTGATAATTAACACCAAGTTGCAGATGCCTCAATAATTTCAAGCCTGCGCCAAGATTGATTCCGAATTCTGTTTTTTTCCTGTCAACAACAACATCACCTATACCCCATTCCACATCCTTCAAATTAAAGAAGAAATCCGGACCTGCGGCAAAATAAACGCCCAAAGTGCTACCTGCACCTATTGTATATTTTAGATTTAAAGGAACTTCAATTCCTTGTTGCTTCGCTTTATCTGTACCTCTTTGAGAATACATTATAGCAACATCTACCCCAATACCAATAACAGGAACTGTAGCCTCTAACATAGGACCTATAAAGAAGCCCTTTGAGGTCTCTTTAAGATTACTCTCACTAATTTCTGTGTCAAGTTTAGAAAGGTTCAATCCACCCTTAACACCTAATTTTAGAATCTGTGCTTGGGTTGGTACAACAAAAAGCAAGATGAATGTAATGACCATTAATAAATACACAAACTTTCTCATAATCAAATATTTTTAATAATATTGATTTATTATTTGTTTCATTCTCAATAATACAGCATCACGTACTTCTTCCATTCTTATTGCAGTATTGCGAGCTAGTTCTACCCCATCATCTTTAAACAGTTCTTTATATTTCCTTTTAAATACAATTTTATAATGGAAATCATTTGGTTTTCCTGTAAAATCAAGACCAAAGTTTATAGGAACTGGGGTATCAATCATATCTATATGATAGTCATACATCATGTCAAGATTATTAGTTCCTCCAGCCATCGCTTTATATCTATCCCATTTTATTATAAATGGGATGACTTCAATCACACTTTCGTTCAAAATAAAGTTTACCTCTATACTATCTATCAGATTACGATGTTTATTTTTAAACCTGAGTTTTCTGGCAATTTCATCAAACGTAGAGTTATCAACCAGAGTCAGGTTCTGTCCCTTCAGAGTTCCAGCTACTTTTGCAGAAGAGAGTACAGATTCCATTTTTGAATCAAGTTGAGTCTGCCCTGTCAAGCGGATGTCTGCTATGCCGTCTAAAGATTTTGTTAATGGAAACATTGTTCCTACAGAGGGAACAACCCTTTGTAATTGAGCAAGTAGGACATCATGCAAGTCAAAATCAAAAACCGTATATAAATTTTCGTGATTTCTGCTGTCATAAACGGCATTGAATGCAGCTTTTCCCATATTGGTTCTCATATTCAATTCTGCATAAGCCATTTTATCTTTCACCTCAACATCACCACTTACCTGATGGAGTTCAGCATTTTCATAGACCATTTTATCCACATCCAGTTGTAACCTCAACCGCAAGTTACCTGGTATATAAAGCGGATATTTATTCTTTGAGACTGCTAATGGTGTTGCAGACAGTGATTGTTCCAAATCTCTTACTGTAACAGGAACGGAAATAGAATCAGGAAGTTCATATTTCATAGCTTCCCCCGAAAGGAACAAAGACGAAAACTCATCAAAGTCAATATTATCTGCTAACAAAAGTAGATCACCTTCTATCTCTGGTCTCTTTAGCAAACTATCTCCCATAGTTGACAAAATACCTGAAAGCAATAGTTTTGTATCACCAGAACTAATTTGCAATCTATTAAGGAGTAATTGATTATTTCTTATTCCGACACGTGAATTATTAAAATCCAACCGTTGTGGGAAGAAAGAGGACACCAATGATGCATTTGAAAATTCAAGTTGGCTTTTCACGTTCCAGTTTTTCAGTGATAGTTCTTTTCCTGAAACAGGAGATGACGGTTGAAACTCCGAAATTAGATTCATGTCAGAAAATTGAGAGGCCAACTTATTATTTGCATCCATAAGCCTGAAATTATCAGACTTCAATACTAATGCCCCATCTACATTCCGTTTATTTATCACTGAAGGTTTAAATCCTGTATGCAGTTCACCTTCTTGAAGCGACAAAGCTACACTTTGGCTAATTTGCCCTTTAAGTCTATTCCATTTCATGTGAGCCGTAACAGGAGTTACAGCATCAGAGTCCTTATCGAGAGTTGTGTTTGCTCGTAGAAGCATCTTAGAAACAACAAATGAAATGCTATCACCGAAAACAAAGTCCAATGTATCAACCTCTGCATCACATGAAAGTACCTCTGCTGTATTTATGAAATTACTTCTGTTATTCTTATAGCCAATTGTCATATCTACATTCTTAGCAAAGATATTCAGTCCAAGAGTGTCAATTTGAGTTTCAAACCTTTCTGTATTAAAAATACCTTCAGCCCATAGCCGATGATAATTCATCTGCTTCAATTCTTTTAGGTTGAAAGCAAAAGACAGGTCTGTGTTCACTTTTCCATTCATATGCACATGTACCGAATTCAAGAATTCAGTACTGACACGTTTGAAATCAACATTCCCTTTCAGATCTCCATATACAAAAGGATTGTTTACGTAATTAGAAACATGAACATTCATATATATTTTACTATCCAATCCTGATACAGATAGATTCTTAATCTCTACATAACAGGAATCAGGTTTAGAATGCTCGTAATTCATTTTGAATGACATATTTATTGAATCAAAACCCTGCATGATATCTTTTCGGAATAACCTGCCATTATCCACTGATCCTTTTATTTGGGCATGAGGAAATTCATCTTTTCCAACATTTCCCTTCAGTTCCAAATTACAAGATGCAATACCTTCTATGTTGTAATTCTTTTTCTCTTTAGCCACAGTTTCTGGCAAGTATTCAAAGAGGTCACTCAATTCAGAAGATAACAAACTTGCATTAAAATCTATGTAAGGTGTTTCATTTTGACCAATATTGTTAATAGTCCCTTCCAGTTGAAAAGGAAACTGACCTATATAAAATGTTACATCTTTAGCTGAAATATCATGAAAATATTCAGAAGCATCGCACCAACCTTTTAACGAAAGAGTCCACATGCGTTCTGCCAAAGGGGTGTCGCCAACTACAGAAAGCATTGTATTGAAGTCAGCAATTCTAAAATCAGGCTTTAGCTTGTTAAGATTCCCTTCCAAATATAAGTTTGTGTCATTAAGCCGCCAACATAGAGATTTAAGACTGTCATTTACAGCAATGTCAACATTTGTCAATCGTATCTCGTTGACATTGAATTGAAGTTGTTTCTTGCTTCTTTTTGAAGTCTTAACTATTGGCACTAAATTACTTCTAATATCTATTTGAGCCTCTGCATTATCAAGAAAAAGATTCTCTACTAATAATTCTCTGTCTGTTATCAATCTCATCAAGTCAACCTTACCTCCAAAACGTTGAAAGCCAAGTTTAATTCCATCAGAACAATTCTCTTCATCAGTAATATCTACTGGCAAGGAAGCTTTACCCTGTCTGATAATTACACTCACGGATGGCCATTCCGTCCAATAGTCCAAGCTTATTTCCTCACAGTCGAACTTAATATTTGTTTGTTTTTTTAACTCACTGTTTACAATATCCTTCAACATATCAGGTGTCAACAAATAAAATCGCAACACCAAAAAGGAAAGTGTCGGCAGCAATATGACAGCTGCCGACAACACAACCAAAAACACTAAGATAGGCTTGACTATCTTCATCATTTATATATGCAACATTATCAATCAAAAACAAAGACCAACGCCAAAAACATGACGAGTTTTCTTTATTAAATCAGAGTCATCCTTAGCTACAGCAAAACGATATTGGAAAGTATATCTTAATACGACAGGACCGATTTTGCCAAGTAATCCTATTTCTGGAGAGATTGCACTATGAACCTTAAGGGTTGGTTTTTCATAAACTCTCCCTTCCACTTTTTCTCCACTTGCATCTTCCACATAAGTGCCAGGTACATAAATTGTACCATCTTCATTCTCATAAATGCCGACACCAGTATAGCCTGGTCCAAAGAAAATCCACACTGGAGCCTGTTTAACAGGACAGAGAGTGAACCCAGCGGAAATATTCAGTTCTGCATCAGTTGCCTTGTCGTAATTATTTCTCATCACCTCAAAAACATCTTTGTGCAGACTCAAACTAAAGTATCCACCAGTCTTTCGAGTCTTATATGTACCAGTAGTAATACCAATAGGAGTGGTTTTGCTATATTCATAAGCTATTACATGTGCTTTTTGGTTGCGGTTCTGCATGAGCAACTTGATCTGTTTCACCTGCTCACTTGCCAAGAGAGAACTGCTACAATTCAGATCTATAACCCTTTGATACAACTCCAGTGCTTTGTCATACTCACCATCTTCTTTATAGACTTCTGCATTATCATAATAACGCTTACAGTCATTATCATAAAGTCTTCTGCTATCATAACGCTTACTTGAGGCATTTGTATCTTGAGGGTTAAGAGATAAAATCTTACCATATAATTCATCTGCTTTTTGATAATCAAGCATATCGTATGCTTGCGTAGCCTGTTGTTGCCAAACTTCAATACTATCTATATTAGCAATCAACTTTCCAATATTATTATTATCAGGAGCATCAGAACTTTCCTTAGCTATATTAAATTGCTCACGTGCCTCTGTGTACATCGCATTCTGAAAGAATTCCATGCCACGCTTTCTGAATTCATAATAAGTTCCATAAATAAAATCCGCATCTGGATCTAACAACTGAAATTGTTTCAATTCTTTAGGGCTTAAATCCACATCAAGTATGATGGGAGCAAAGTCATTAGTACGGATAGTAAGTTTTCTTCCTCGATATCTCCTTCCTGTGTTAAAGCGAATATAATAAAAAGTTTCTTCGCCTTTAACTTCTGTATTATATACATCTACCTTTTTATCATGACTTGATTCAAAAGACAGCTGCATATTGGAAGGGCATGAGATAACAACACCAGCTTCTGTGTCTTTACCAGAGAAAACATTCATTGAGGTTGTCACATCATTTACTTCCAACCTACGTTGAGCTAATGCGTTGCCAGTTAATCCTATTATCATAACCAGCAGAATCAAAATACGGTTTTTCATATCATTAGATTTTTATTTATTAGTCATTCACCAAAGATCTCACGATGTCAAAGTCACCTAGGCTGAATACTTCATCACGAGTCAACACTCTGCCCTCCAGTTTTTCGGGTTGCCAAGTTCGAACCTGTATGAGTGGGTTCAGTTCGTCCTGAAAATCTATCATTAGAAAGACAAAACCAACATCCCTATAACGGTCGCTATTCCATTCCTGTTTCAAAGTAACCCCATATATATCTGTAAGTTTAGGATGTTGAATAACTTCAACATCATCAAACTGTACGTTGATATATTTGTTGCCAGCAAATACTCTTTTTAAATTTTCAACATACTCCTTCTTTGTTCGCTTCTGGTAAACGATACGCTCACGACTCAATGACTGAAGCGCATAATCGCTTTTAGGTTTCTCCCGTATAACCTTACCTGTAATAATCAATGCGTTGTCCGAGAACACAGATTCAATGTATTTCAAGTCCTTGCGATTATAAGATGTCCTGTAGTTTTCAACAAAATCAACTATCACCTGCCTGCGATAGAGATCTTCCACTGACTCATGCTCATCCATAATCTCTTTATATTTATTCTCATCTATAGAAATAGATATTCCATCTATCAATCCAGTAGGGGTGAATGTAAAAACCAATTCCTGATCTTGTTCTTCTTCATCTGCTTCTAACATGACAACAGGCACATTTCTAACTTGATAACCAGTAGAAGTCTGAAGGCATATTTCCTCAATCTTAGATACTGGGCATGACATGGGACTGGTTTTCCACATCTCATTTAAAAGCTTTTGAGCGTCAGAAGTCAATACTTTCTTTACATTCGGTTTACTACCATTCATGACTGCACTGTTACAAGCGACGAGAAAATTAGAAAGGTTCTGCTCAATCGAAGCTTTCAACTGTGCATTTCCTTCCAAGCCATCCGTAATCTCAACCCCAGTAGTTTCAAGCTGAGCATAAAGGCATCCGGTAGAAATAACCCATGAGATGATTACTAAAAATAGTTTTTTCATTGCAATAATGTTTTTAGATAATGTTGCGGTATATTTGAATAAAAATCAACTTTCAGAACAGGTTCCGAAGAGAATAGCTCCTCACGAGAAGTCTTTACACGCATCATATGCATATAGTTTAATATCTTATGATTGAACACGACAAAAGTCTCTAAAGAGCCATCATTTAAAACTGCAGTGTGGGCAAAGGTAATAAAGTCATCATGAAAAATCTCCAAGAAACTAAGCAAGGGAACCGTTACTTCTGGTGTAAAATGACCATACTGCCGATGGGTTATCTTCAATTTTACATACCCACCATTACTACACGTCAGAAAAAGATTATTCAAACTAAAAGCTGGATGATTCTCCTCAAACAACGGTGTAAATTCATTCCCAATCTTCTGATAATAGATATCGGATGACATTGCTTGCACTTGAAAGCGTTCACCTTTCTTGACAAAAATATTATTCTGATAAGGCTTTAATCCACCTTGGGTGATAGTCTCTTCATCACAGTCTTGAAAATGTTTTATATCTGACATCTGAATATAAAGCTGTTCATCAGATTCTTTTTTGTCTGTTCCTTCTATTAATTCTCTGTACAAAGGGAAGAATAATTCTAAAGTATTACCACGGTAACTCCAGATTCCCTGTCCATATTTATCTTGCAGATTCAAGACAAACCCAGCTGGCATATCCATATCGCCAAGAACTATCCTAACAGATTGAAAGGAGCCCGAGCCAAATTCAGAATTATTAAATCGTAACTTTACGTCAAACTCGGTTAACTTCGATTTAATGCTTGCAGCATCCGGTTGTTCACAAAGTTCAAGAAAGAAACGTTCTATAAAGTCACAGAACAGGCTCCCTACAATATGTTTTGTTTCTTGGCTAAATAAAGAAACGCCAACATGGACAATTTTGCCTGTTCCGTCAAATTTGAAAGTGATAGCTTTCTCCTTCAATAATTGAGGAATAATAATTAGAGAATCCTTCCTAGGTAAATTCATGTCAGGAAGGTTCTCCACCAGCTGTTTAATTTTGCGGCTTGAATACTGTACATCATCATGCGGCATACCCATTATATACATGAAACTAATACATGACGTGCATAATAATATAAAGAATCTTTTAATCGTCATTTTCCAGAAGCTCTTAAAATCTTTGTCACATCACTCTTAACCAAGCAGAAACCATCTATAAGCTTTTCCGCCGTAAGCATATATTTTTGCAGCCAATCTTTAGACTTCTGAAAATCTAGCGTTACCGTATTACCATCCAAATACATGTCAGATAATTCTTTCATAGCCCTCGCACTGTCTTTAGCTGCAGCTTTTTGCAATAAATCCATCGCCTTTTTCACATCTTCCTTTACCAACAGTCCTTCCCTGTACATCACACCAACTTCTGCCATAGCATCAGGATATTGCATATCAACAGCCCGTTGGTAATAAGACCAGGCGCGTTTTTCATCTACATCTACTCCAATGCCTTCCATATAAGCCCATCCCAAACGAAAGTATGCGTACGGACTTCTCTTGAGTACAGCCTTCTCATAACATTTTACTGCCTCCTTTGGGTCAATACTTCCATCAACTATTTCAAGGATAGCATCACCACATAAAACCATAGCATCAGTATAGCCAGCGTCAAATGCCCTTTGGTACAAATCTCTAGCCTTGATAATATCTTTTTCAACGCCATTACCCTCTTGATAAAGCTTTGCCAAATTCAACATGGCAAATATATTGTTTTTGGCTACAGCCTCCATATAATGTGCTACAGCCATCCGCATATTCTTTTTCGTACCTATTCCAGAAGCAAGCATGCAAGCTAAATCATTCAACGCTGATGGACTCGATGACGCTTCGGTGTTTTTCTTATTAAATAACCTCCGCAATTCAAGATTAGAAGATTTGCTTTCGTCAGAAATAGTTCTGAAAACAAATCCGTTATAATCCTCAGGAACTTTAAAAAGCATCACACCGTCTTCAACACTTGCCCCACTATCCTTACCATTTAAAAGAGTTTTCTTAATAACCTTTCCATATAACCTTTCTCCCATCATATGCAATAAGAAATCATACCGCTCAGTTACTTGAGCTGCATTAATATCTTTGCCATCAGTTGAGGAGGTGAAGAAAGAGGACGCGAATTCATCAAAATCAACATCAAACAATTCTGCCACAACACCGTTCATTCCTGTCTTTTTACCCGTCTGCATGGATGAAGACGATTGAGCGAAATCAAAACTAAATGACATTTCATCACCTAACTTCAAGGCTTTTACTTCAAGTGAATTTGCGTTGATATCTTCAACATCACTCAAAACAGACGAATTATCATTAAGACGCATCCACAAATCACCGTCCCGAGAATAGAGGTCTAAAATCCATTGTTCTTTTCCATTCACATCCAATCTTCTCGAGGCCCATCTTCCTAACAATTTCTTCTCAGCCTTTACTGCCGTTTCATTAGACATATTCCGAAGCGAATCAGATGAGAGATTATTTACTTGCACAGGAGTAATCTCCGATTCATCTATATTTGGTGCAGGGACAACGATCTTTGGTACAACTGGCTTAACCACAATCTCAGGAGTCTCATCTTGGTTTTCTGCAATCAAGCCGTCCTGTTTCACGTTTGTAGTATCTTTTACCAACAGCACCTCTTTCGTTTTGAATCCTTCTTCAATCTCATCTATCCTTTGTTGAACTGCAATAGAATTATCTGCATCAGGTCTCAACTTCAGATATTGACTATAGCTAATCAGTGCCTTCCTCTGAGACCGAGCATTATCTTTTATCCCATAAAAGATATCTCCCAATTGCAAGTAAGGATCTGGAAGACCTGGAGCTTTAATTAGTATTTCTTTATAGATTTCAATAGCTTTTTCTGTTTCCCCTTTCTTTTGGGCAGAATTAGCTTGATAAAAGAGTTTTAGCAACTGTTCTCTCGTTATTTGCTGGGCACTAACAGAAAGACATGCCACAGCAAATAACGAACTAAGAAGTAACGACTTGGCAAATATTCTCATTTTAGGGTAGTCTATTAACATACTAACATACTGCCTATAGACACCCCTGATTCGGCAATAATAAATAACAAAAAAAGCGCGGGAGTCTGTACCTGTTACTCGTCCCGCTACTTCGAGGCTCTCGCATTGCCCATCACAGTTGAACGAGCAACGCAGAAGCCCACGCCGATATGTATATGACAATTCCGTCAGCCATAACTGACTGCCGAATTCAAAAAATCATAAAACATACCCAATAGGCATCTACTGTTGCTTTGCTCTTTAACTGTGATTCAAACTTGCGAGATTCGAAGTAGCTAAAGACAAAGCGCATAGTAAACGCTTTTCCATTTATGTCTGCACCCACCCTTCACCTTAAAAAACAAATAGGTAATCGGGCAACTGCATTGCAAATATAAAGCAAAAGTTTGAAAACTGTGCAAAGATTTCTAAAAAAAATGTTTTGTGCATTAATAATCCGCCAATTTAGGGAGTCGTAGAACGTAATTGGCAGGCATCTGGCACGGTGTTGGTTCGGTGTAGCCTCGCTTAAGCACGCTTCTGGTTCGCTCAAACAGCTTGCTTAAGCGAACCAGCACCGAACGAATAGCGTGCGAACAGTATGAGAAGAGCGAACGAAGTGTGTTTCAATGCATACCAAACGACTGTAAAAATAGAAATTCCCTAACTCCACCAATAATTCCGCTACGAAAACAATTAAAACATATACACTATTTCAATTTAGCGGAATAGCGGAATTAAAAAAGTTGAAAATTCATCGTTTGGAGAAACATAAATACAGCAAGTTAGATTTTTGCTTCCAATAATTTCGATTTGATAAACTCCTGAATATCCCTTGGCGTTACATTATATACAGGCTGAAGCTCTTCAAATCCTCTTTCTTTAGTAAATTGCCTACCCTCAGTCAACATTGCCAACAGACCTCTAGTTTTTAACTTATGCTCTGAATGCGCCAAAGCTGCTTCTATCATTTCCTGACTTCGGCGGTTTTAACTTTTCCGAGGGTGTATCCTGTCTGAAACACCGATAAACAGGGTATTCCTCTTGGTGACTTGGGTGACTCAGGAAAATTCTGTAACTTTGCGTCATGTTCCCACGTAAGAAGAGAAACAGGACTGGCACCATCAGCGTTGTGGTGGTTGACAAGAGTCGTGGAGTTTTCAAGGAGGTCTAGAACTTCGGTGTCGGAGTCAGAACGCTTACCGAACAACATTTCTGCGGTTGTGCTTAACGGGCTGCAAAGGAAGCACTTAATCGCGATTCTTTCTGAACGCGGGTACTTGAAAGCAACAGCAATCAGTTTGTCTATACCCACCTCGCTCCCAAATTTCTTTTTAATCATAAATTAATATATATATATGTTACTAAAAGCCATATCGCCTGATATGGTCTGAAAATATGCCTCACGAGAAAAAAATTCGTCCCTCACGAGGGACAAAAAAATCTCTCGTGGGGGACGAAAAAAAGGGTAATTGGAGAGATACGGAAAACCTGAGGCTACTAAAAATAGTTTTTCCTGACTTCGGCGGTTTTAACATTTCCGAGGGTGTATCCTGCCTGAAATCCCGATAAACAGGGAATTCTTCTTGGTGACTTGGGTGACTCAGGGAGATTGTGTACCTTTCCTCATGTTCCCACGTAAGAAGAGAAACAGGACTGGCACCATCAGCGTTGTGGTTGTTGACAAGAGCCGTGGAGGTTTCAAGGAGGTCAAGAGCTTCGGTGTCGCAAAGACCGAGGAGGAAGCCACCCGTCTGTATGCCAAGGCAGCAGAGTGGGTACGCAGATATGGCGGACAGCAGGAAATAGACTTTGTCCAAAGCAGCATTGTACAGCAGGAGTTTTCGGAGTCAGAACGCGTACTGAACAACATCTCTGCGGTTGTGCTTATCGGGCCGCAGCAGATTCTTGGCGGTAGCACAGGGCTGATGTTTTACGATGTGACATCGCTGTATTTTGAGACAGGCATACAGGACGAGCTGCGCACTAACGGATTCTCAAAGGACGGGAAGACCTCTGAGTCTCAGATTATCCTGGGACTGCTGGTCAGTGCTGACGGCTATCCCTTGTCGTACTCCATCTTT
>JAFUVZ010000061.1 GCA_017471185.1 Bacteroidaceae bacterium | reverse complement strand
GTTTCATTAGAGAACACTTCCTTTTTTACCATATCGTACACATATATGTCAGACTCAGAATCATAAACCTCCACACGGTCTTGCGCATGATAATAATAGTTTTCCCATGTAGAATTTACAGAAGCCACAACATATCTTCCCAATGGATGCCAATAAGCATATTGCATGTTTCCATGTGTTTCTTCCGTCCTTGTGTTCAACTTACTGACGATTCCTTCTTGTATGTATGCCGTGCCTGCTCCTTTTACACGACTATGGAATAACATTTGTCCTGCATTACGTTGGTTGAATGTATGACAGTTCACACATCCGTAGTCTGTCATTTTGTTTTCAAACAGAGGCGTTTGATCAAAACTCTCTAAATGGCGTTGGTATAGGCCCATTCTGTTCCATTGTTCATATGGTGGAATCAGCCTGTATGTCAGATATGGTTCAATCTTCTCTGCACAAACATGAATGCTCATATCCTTATATGCCACCCATCCTTTATCAGTATATCTTGAAATGGTCAGAATGATGTCATTATCTGCATTTTTTTCCAATATACTATGCCACTTGCCGATGGGTATGTTAAAGTTTCTGTCCTCAGCCATGAATGTTTCCCGTTTACCTTTGCCGGAGATGCTCAAGGCATATTCCCCTTCCTCTTCCATTACAGTGAAGTTTAACGGGGCTATGTTTACAGGAATCGTCACTCCGTTATAATCAGGGAATATCTCTGCATATTCATCAGTGTGTGATATGATATTGATTTCAGTTTGCTGGCATGATGAGAACAAGCTGAATATGAGTATTATAATATATATGTTGTTTGTTTTCATGGCTGATAGTTATCCGAATAAATAATAATACCAGAATGTTCCTTTGAATGAAGCAAGTGTAGCCTGCAGATTGGCATTAGTTCTCCTTGCATTAATCACTGTTTGTTTGAATAACATAAAGCGATTGAAGGTTTCCTCACTTACACCATGACTTCTGCAATAATCCTCATCATGCTCGGCATAGACGGTTATTGCCTGCTGAGCAAGTTCGGGCAAATCCTCCAGCAACTTTTCTTCCACCAGATATTTTACACCCAGCATGTTCTTGTCAAGCATATTTATCGCAAAGGCATATTCAATTGCTTCTTTACCTCCTGTTTTTGAAACTTTCATTAGGTCGGCCATAATGCCGTCTAAGACTACGAACTCTGTATCCATATTAGGAAGGCATTTTCTTTTCATCCCCAGCTCAGCATCTTTTAGAATGGCGTCATCATTATATAGGAATTTTCTCATGGAGCTTGCCCACTCACTATAAGCAATTGTTTTTTCCAGCCTGGATATATATTTCTCCGCTACTTCATAATCGCCATATATCAGTCTTTCTTTGATCAGCTGTTTCAGCATCGAAGGGTTTCCGTTAGGAGTGGCAATCATTGTGCCGAACGACAGGCACATGGCTTCACTCACGATACCTGCCTGATAGTAGATGTGACTGAAAAGCACATTGATATCATTGTATGCTTGATAGGGAACCATGAGGCTTTGCGACCCCTTCTGCGGATACTTGAAAAGGTCTGTCATCATCCGTCCTTGGTGTGACAGTGCCAGGTTTATACAGTTCAGGTGCAGGTAATTCTGGTAATTCAGATTTCTGTTGTTAATTATCCCATCCCAATCTTCCCTGTTGATGCTGTTCATTAGTTCTGCCAAGGTGCGGAAGTCCTTATTTACCGTAGTCTCAGACAGATGGTAAAACAGGAAGCTTTCAGCCATAATCAGTCCCAAACATATAATTGATTGAGCCCATTGCTTTAGTTTTATTATGTCTGATGCTTTAACCACTAACATGATGAGAGGAACTGAAACCCAAGACCATGAATGCCATAGTCGTTGTTCTACATGATAGTCGTAATAACCTTTCGTCCATAGAGCATAATCATAACTCACTGTCCACCCGTTATTGACAGTTATAAACGCTGCCAAAAGAGTTATAACCAAGTACACTGACGTCTTCCAACCCTCGCTGGGTGATATCAATATGTCGTATGTTAAGGTACTGATAGCAAATAACGTTGCTATGCTGCCTACGTACATATAAATAAGTATAGTAAATGCAACACCAGTTATTGTCCTAAAAAGAATATTTGTTTTTTGTGTAAGTGTTACATACAGATATAAAGAGATAGAAAACAACAATAGAGCAATCACGCCTTCATAGTGATAATTCATGTCAAGCAGATACAAGCCTTGAAAAAAAGGAGGAATCATGACCAAAGGCATCCATGCATTCTTGCAGTATTTATTAATGCGGTACAATACTAATCCGAAGAATACACCAGTCGAAATAATTATAATAGAAGTTAGGATAGCTCCTACCCATGACAGGAAGAAGAACTGCTGAAGAACTTGAGCCGAGAGTATTGCGAAACCACCATGCTGTTCTAAGATACTTGATATATAATCTTCATCCATCAGGAAGATCTGCTGTTGTTCGCGATACATCAGTAAAGGTTCCTGTGTCTGCTCAATAAAGACAGCATAAATGAATCCTCCCAGCAATGTTATTGCCAACCATAATAAGTATTTTGACTTCATGAAAAATGTATGTTTTGGGGCGTAATTGAATAGTAATGAGGGGGAGCCCGAAGGCTCGCCCCTCAAAACATCGGTCTATAATTAACCTCTATGAAGCTTGCAAATGGCCTATTTCCAGTCTGCATTCTGAACGATGCGTCCCATTGCTGTAACAATTTGGTTGTGAGGGATAGGGAACATTACCCAGTTTTTACCATAGTTGCTATACTTGTTGGGGAAGAAGCCTCCCTCATATACTACATAGTCATTCAACACATCTGCTGCCACACCCCAACGTGCGAGGTCGAACCAGCGGTGTCCCTCCATGCCTAATTCAGTACGGCGTTCAGCACGCAGAGCAGCGGTTGCTTCATCAGCATTTGCAAATGAAGTGTAGAGACCAACACGATAGTTTCCAGCTGCACCAGCCACGGTCTTGCCGTTTACCTTGTCATCTAAAGTATAAGCGCCCTTGGTGGTTGCATCAGCCTTGATAAAATCGTTTGCTGCACGTTTGCGTACCTGGTTGATGTACTGCATTGCGCCTGACAGATCACCGTCTTTAATCAGACATTCTGCATACAGCAACAGGATGTCAGCATAACGAATCACGTGATAGTTTTTTGCAGAAGAAGCAGGGGCTGTAGAAACTGATGTAGAACCACGGTCGCTGATATAAGGCAGGTTCTTCTTGTTCATGTACAAACCACCGTTAGTCGGGTCACGTACCCAGCCATTAAGGGTTGTAGGAGTACCATAATCCAGGAAAGGTACATTGAAACGACCCATACAGAAATCGATACGAGGATCTACAGCAACGTTCAGGTCTGTCTGTGGTACATCACCTTCTGCAGTTGCAACCAAAACTGTCAGGCGTGGCTGAGCACGATAAGCTGCTGTTGAGAGAGGCAGACCATTACCATCAACAATAAAGCTGTTGGCAAAATCGTATGATGGTTGGTAGAAGCCCCATCCACCTAAGCCTGATGCACCAGCCTGACCGATAGCAGGGTTAGATGCAATCGCATTGGTGTCTGTCTGAGTACCAGAGATAGTAAGCTGTACATCAAATACGCCTTCACCACCCCAGTCGCAATCTTCTGAACCGGCTGTGTAAAGGTCACCATAGTTGTCAATCAACTTATACTTGGTTCCTTTAGCATCTACACCATTGTCGATAATGTCCTTCAGCAATGACTTAGCCTCGGCCATCTTGGCTGGGTTAGAGTTCATGTTCCCATTGTATGGAGAAGCCCAGTACATATAGAACTTTGCCAGTACTGCCTTTGCCATCCAAGATGTGGCACGGCCATACTGTCCCTGACCATAGCCGTTGCCTGTCCATGTAGCTGGTAAACCGGCAATGGCATCCTTTAAGTCTGCCTCAACCTTGTCCCAGATATAGATATAGTTGCCACTCTCGTCCACATTACCAACCTGTGGGTCTGTAGATGCCTTGTAGTCCTCTAATGAAACATAAGGGATAGCAGAACCGAACATCTTGATGCCTTCAAACATCCAAACGGCCTTGATGAACTTAGCCTGAGCCTCGATAGTAGATTTGTTAGGAAGAGCATCCCCCATGTCCTCGGCCATCTTAAGCACGTTATTAGCACGTTTAACAGCCTCATAGACAGAACTCCACTTACCAGCAATATAGCCGTTTGAAGCTGAGAATGTGAAGGTCTCTAACTGAGTCCAGTCAGGTTGGTCACCTGCCGTGGATCCCTTGTTTGCATCACCGCCTACCACGTCACCATATACGAAGTTGAAAAGAGAACCATAGCCCATCCACGCAGTCTGGGTCATGCTGTTGAAGGATGAATAAGCACCAGTCAGCACCATGTCAATACCGCTCTCAGTGGTCAGCGTACCTTCTGATACCGAACCGGCTGGGTCGATAAGCAGGAAGTCATCGCCGCAACTGCTCATGCCAAATGTAGTGGCAAGAGCCATCGCTGAATATATTATTGCTTTTTTCATATTAGTCTTTTTTATTATTATATTATTAATTGTCAATTATCAATTGTCAATTATCAATTAATTAGAAATCGATGTTTACACCGAACAAGTACTGACGTGGCATACCATAGCTACCGTAGTCAACACCCTTGGTACGGTCACCGCTCAAGCCAAAGCTGTTTACTTCAGGATCGAGACCTTTGTAACCAGTGATGGTGAACAAGTTAGAGAGCTGTGCATACACACGGATACGAGATAATGTCAGCTTGCTAACCCATTTCTTTGGTAGAGAATAACCTAATGTCAAGGTCTGCATACGCAGATAAGATCCGTTTGCGATATAACCTGAATGTGAAACACTTGCTTCAGGAGCAGTGGTGCCGAGCATCCAGATTGGCAGTGTACCGTTTGTTTTTTCAGGACTCCATGCCTTTGCAATGCGTTCTTCGCTATATGCGTTACCCAGCTGACCATAGAGAGTATAGTACTCATAGTGCTTGTACAGGTCGTTGCCGAGTGAGAAATACAGATAAGTGCTCAGATCAAAATTCTTCCACTGCAAACCGAGGTTGAAACCACCAGTGAGATCTGGGTGAGGATTACCGATGATAGTCTGGTCATTTGAATCAATCTTACCATCAGGTTTTCCCTCTGGGCCACTAACGTCCTTAAACTTGTAATGACCAATCCATGAGGTAGCCTTTTCTGCAATATAGTCATCATCACCTGGAACACCACGACCTGTCAAAGTAACCTTGTCGTTTACACCATAAGGTAATGCAGGATAGTTGATGACATCATCTTTTGACTGGTAAATGCCGTCAAGCTGGTAGCCGTAGAACATACCGACTGGTTGACCTTCAGTGGTGATAGTGATATCAGTGATACGTGAAGAATAAAGCAAGTCAGAAGCACCCAGCTTAACAACCTTGTTCTTGTACCAAGAAGCGTTGGCACTGATGTTGTAAGAGACCTGACCTATCTTGTCTCTCCAACCGATAGAGAAGTCGATACCGGTATTCTTCATGTCACCGATATTTACATTTGGTTTAGAGCCTGCACCAGCCATAGCTGTCCAAGAAGCAGATACCAACATGTCAGAAGTCTTCTTGATATAGAAATCGAAGCTTGAAGTCAGCTTGTTGTTAAACGCTGTCAGGTCATAACCTACATTGAACATCTTGATGGTTTCCCACTTTGCGTTGTAGTCACCCAGTGAAGTTGCACCATAACCAGTGTTCGCTCCAGAGTTACCACCTGTGATGCCATAGAGATAACGTGTAGCGTTACCATATTGGAACGCATAGTTATAAGCACCGATATTTGAGTTACCAGTTGTACCGTAACCGGCACGGATCTTCAAGTCATCCAGCCAGGTTGCATGCGCCTTTTCCATGAACTTCTCATCTGAAATGCGCCAGCCTAATGATACTGATGGGAAAGTACCCCAACGGTTAGAGCTTGAGAACTTAGATGAGGCATCACGACGGATAGTTGCTGTTACCAGGTATTTGCCCATGTATGAATAGTCCAGACGTCCGAAGAGACCGAACATGGTAGTCTTTGAACCCATACCGCCACCGTTACCTACTGTTGATGTGCCACCGTTGTCAATAGTCCATGTGTTAGGATCATTCTCAAACACATAGTCATAACGATATGCACTGATGTTGCGTCCAAGACCCTGTTTCAGTGTTTCAGTACCAGCCAAAACTGTAAAATCATGTTTGTCAGCAATGTTAAACTTGTAAGAAACAGTATTGGTCCATTGCCAGCCGAAGCTCCAGTTTGCATTTTCATCAAGTCTGTTGCGAGCTTGACCTTCCTTGTCACCAGCTATGGTGATTGGAGAGAAAGACAGCCCCCAACCGCCGTTCAAGTTAACAGCGAACTGAGAACGCAAGGTCAGACCCTTAATCCATGGATCTTTTAATTCAGCAAAGAATGAAGATTGCAGACGGAAGTTACGGTTCCAGTTCTCTTTAGAAGCCTCGATGCTCTGAAGAGCAGAGAAGTTACGACCACCATTACCCTGAGAACCTGCCCAGTGACCACCAACTGTATAAGGAGGTACCCATGCGTTCATGGTGTATGTTGAACCGAAAGCGTTGCCGTCGGCCTGTCCACCACGCTCGCCAGTCATCAACATCAAAGCGGCGTTGGTGTTCTGACCAATCGTGAAATGCTTGCTTGGGTTGAATGATGTATTCACACGCAGTGAGTAGCGCTCAAACTCAGAGTTCTTAACAGGACCCTGGCGGTTCTGATAAGCTAAAGACATTGAATACTGGCCTCTTTCTCCACCACCCATTACAGACAACTCATGGTTGTGAGAAACACCTGTGCGGACAATCATATCATACCAGTCGGTACCCTTTTTCGCCTCTTCATCAGACATACCCAAAATCTCCTTATTATAATAGTAAGCAGACAGAGCGTATGAGTTAGCTCCATTTCTCTGGTAATCAGCTACTATTCCGTCGTAAGATCCCCAACGAGCCATAGCTTGCTCTTTGCTCATTCCTGAAGGGACAATCATATAAGGCATTTGCAGTTCACCGTCCTTGATAGATCCAAACTGCTGGTGATTTAGATCCTCTTTGGGAACGCCAAGGATATTGTGCTGGTTCCATTGACTCTGCTCAACGGCCTTCATATAGTCCCATGCGCCCAGCATGTGGAAACCATCATTTGCCATAGTTGATGCTGAAACGTAACCAGAGTAAGATACGCGTACCTTACCTTCCTTGTTACCCTGCTTGGTGGTGATGATGATGACACCGTTTGCAGCACGTGCACCGTAGATAGCAGTTGCAGCCGCATCTTTCAATACCTGAAAAGAGTCAATGTCGTTAGGATTCACAGAGTTCACGTCAACACCCTGCACACCATCAACGATAATCAGAGGGTCAGAACCGTTCACAGAACCGACACCACGGATACGAATGGTAGTACCAGCACCAGGAGCACCTGATGAAGATACAAACACACCAGACGCACGGCCTTGCAATGCCTCAGCAAAGGTTGCCACAGGCTGCTCTGCAATAGCATCACGGCTTACAACAGCCACAGAACCGGTAATATCCTTCTTAGCCTGAGTACCATAACCTACAACTACGACTTCTTCCAAAGTTTCGGAGTCTTCTTTTAATGTAACAGTTACAGAAGTCTGTCCATTTTGCAACTGGACTTCCTGGGTGATGTAACCGATGTACGAAATAACAATCACAGCATTGTTTGGTACGCCTTGGATAACTGCGTTACCGTCAATATCAGTGATTGAACCAATAGTAGTGCCAGCTACGAGAACGTTGGCACCAATCACAGGACCCATTGCGTCGTTAACTGTAACGGTAACCGTGCGTCCGTTCTGCTGGACAGCGGCTACGCCTTCAGTTGACATCGCGTCCACGCCTGAAGCCAGCGCAGGGCTTGCGGCGATCAGGAACAGAGAAGCTCCGCAAAGGAAGGTCCTTTTCCAAAAAGTAATGTCATTCATAATAATTTTGTTTAAAGGTTAATATATAAATTCTTTAACTCTTTCCAACATAAGGGCAACTGCATTCACATGTGGTTGCCCACTTTTACATTAACTTAATTTTTTCCTTTTAAAAATATCTATTATTACTCGGGTTGGCTGCATTCACATGTTGCGTCCCCCTTGACATTAAAAATTGTTTCAAGTCAATAATCCATTTCACAATAATTCCTCACCTATGGCTAAATAGAGGTGAAAAAATATTGTTTAATGCTAAAAAATCATTAGCATTCAGCCTATTATGTCAATTAATTCCCTTACTTCGTAGTAAAAGGAGTTTTCTTTCATTTCATGACATAATTCATGACTTGCCTGTTAGCTTCATTGATGATTTCTTGTTGGAAAGGCTTCAGATAGGTTTCAGTGACCTTTATGGATGAATGCCCCATAGATTGGGAGATGACGGCAGGATTGACATTACACAGGAATGCCATCGTTGCCCAAGTGTGACGAGCTGTATATGAAGATAGTTTATGGCTTAAGTCTAATCGCTTGCCGATAGTTTGAAGATGCGAATTGAGCTGTTTTAAAGATGCTTGATATTCTTTATATGCTTCTTCCGATCCATCAGGATGGTGTAAAATAGGGAACAGATAAGGTGATGTGTTGTCTTGGCTGATTAAGTCCTGCATTAACTTCATAGCTGGTTCGTCAAGCTTTGTTATTAAATGCCTGCCTGTTTTCCTTCGTCTATATGAAATTATGTCATCCTTCAACTCTCTTTTCTTTAAATATGCTATATCAACGTATGGCAATCCCTTGAGCATAAACATCAATACGAAATATTTTAAGGAAATTAGCTGCTTAGGTGTCAGTATTGAGCTCTTGCTCATGCTCATTTTGACAAGTTCCCCCATTTCGCTTGCCTCTAAGGCATTACCTCTATCTGCTACCACTCCCAAATACACCTTATTAAATATATAGGGTTTGAAAGGTGTAATATTTAGTATTACAGCTTGATTATATGAGGCACGGAGTATCCTCATATAGGTAGAAACAGTATTCCACGACTTTCCTGTAGAAAGCAAATAGTTCTCGAACGATTTCAGCCAAGATGGAGTAATGTCATCGAAATAAATATCCCTGCATCCCATAAAACCATCTATAGCACTAATGACAGAATGATATAAGGCAGCAGTACCCCATTTGCCATTCTCCTGATGAAGCAAGCGCATCTTATTCAGCATAACTTTTACGTTTCTTTCCTGATTCTCCATAGTAATTATCATATTAGTTTAGCAATACTGTTTCTAAAAAATGAGGCGGAAATGAAAAAAAACCTATAAATATTTGTTAGTTTGTTTGAAAACAACTAAGTTTGTGATGTCAATTCCGCTCCTTTTACTACGAAGTAAAGGCATTTCCAAGACTTCGTTTTTTTCCCTTGTAATTCAGAAACTTATCGCTATTAATCAAGTTTGTCTTTTGCTATGACTCTCAGCTATGGTATAATTGCAAAAAGAAAGTGTGAGCCAACTTAACTTATCCAGCTTGTAGGCTCTCGACAGCCTCGAATGGTAGATAAGAAAATAGCTCACACCTTAGAGAATATATATGGTGAACATATATATCACAACTAAGGAGAGTATTTTTCTATTCTTACCATTGGCGAATTGTCGAGATTCACAAGCAAAGAATAGCTAAACGCTTTCCTAATAATAAATATGGTGTTGCCTAAGCAACGTAACAAAGATATAAATAATCTTTGATTTGCGCAAGTGGGTTACTGATATTCTGTCATTGTTCGTAAAAAGTTTGAGGCTTTTGATGTACTGTTTGAAAAAACGCAAGGATTCGTATTTTTGCCTACACTCCTACACTAAACTTCTGAAACGCCCTGTGGATAAGCGTTTCCGAAGTGTATGCAAAGGTGTAGTAGTGTAGGCAAATATTTTTCTCAGGCTACATTTACCCTGTATTGCATACCGGATGAAACTCGTCGGCGAGGTAAATCCGTCTTGTTACGGAGGTAGATACCGAAGTGTGACACACTCATGTCCAGCTTACCGTGCCTTTCTCTGATGCTATGCAGAATCTCGGTAGGAGACATCCATTCGCCCTCTTCATCCTGAGTCGGACTTGTGAAGTACTCATGGAAAAGCTGTTCCCTCAAGTCGGTGTGCATGAATCTGCGATTTGACTCCATTATAGCCTCCACTTCCTGCTCGTTGAACCAATAAGGCTTGCCTTCCTCCAGTTCCTGCAAAAGCTGAGCATATAGCTGGTCGTGTTCAATAGGAGTCTGTGTATCAATAGGAGCCGTCAGTTCCACGCACAGGAAACGCCTGCTGCCCGTTGGGTCAGTCAGCAAGTCGGTCACATTGCTCGTGCCCATGAATGAGGCATACCTACGAGCCTCGACCACGTCGTCGGTAAACAGCTTACGGCTTTTACTGTCAGTGCGTTGCATCAGGTTCTTCAGATAACCGTTCTGCATCTTCTTGGTCAGCTGGTCAAACTCATCCACATTCACCAGCAGATAATGCTTGAAAGTCAGGTCAATGTCATGCTTGCTGCCAAAGTCGAGCTGGTCGGTAAAACCGAAACTCAGTTCTGGAGGCAGGAGCTGTCGGCAGAAAGTTGACTTGTGCCATCCTTGCTTACCTATTATAATAGGTGCCACGCTGTTGCCATACAGATGACTCTTACCCTGCCATTGAGCTACCACTCCTCTGAGCCAAATAGCGAACCATTCCTGCCAAAAGGTGTTGTCAGTCTTGATTCTTCTGGCCAAGTCGCCCACTCGGTCAATACCGTCCCATGTGCCTCTTACCCTTTGGAGATAGCTGTCAACAGGGTTGAAATCAGGAACATCCATCGAATGAATGTATCTTCTCATGTCCCTGTCGTTCACCTCTATTCCGCATAGTCTCGCATCCATCACCATCGTGTTGAGCCTTCGCTCGTCAATGACCCTGAATCCAAGTCCAGCTGAAATCCTTTCATCAAACTCAACCTTGCCAGTCAGTTTGTTGAACCTGAGTACATAGTGTTCCCTCATGTAGCGTTGGAGCATCACAGCTTTCTGTTGTGTCTTGTTGATCACCAGCAACTTCTCATTTGACTTTTGGGGAGTCATAACCCTTACTCTCTGGGAGTCTTCCATAATGGTTAATTTTTATGTTTGTGAAAAATGCCCACGAAGTTAATAAAAATTCTTAAAAGTTCCAAATTATTTCCAACTTATTCCGCCTTTTTGGACCTTTTTGCAAAAAAACGAGGACGGTTCTCAAAGCTTATGAGAATGGCTCTCGTTACTGTATAGAACGGTTTGCGAAGATATGACGAGGTGGTGGCTGAAGGGTTATCCAACGATGCTTTATGTATTACTTGAAGCTAATGCCCTGATTACTTCAAGTAAGAGGCTTGCTTTCCTGAACTAATCGCATAGATTCTCGAGAGAATTTAAGAATCAGCTACCGCCTGAAGGCTTGCTTAGCGGTACTAAACGAGGCATCAGTTTCCCGCTGGTGTAACAAAAGAAAAAAGATTTGCCTACACTACTACACATTTGCCTACACTTCGGAAACGCCCTGTATAAAGTCATTTCCGAAGTGTAGTGTAGGAGTGTAGGCAAAAATATGAATCCTTGTGTTTTTTTATTCCTTCTCCTTGATGATAAATACGGCACAAGCACCCAGAATCAGCATTACGCCTGCTATCACCATCATATTTACCTCTGGAGAAAGACCTCCTGCAGGGGTCATGAGGCTCAGGATGCTGCCACCAAGGGCTGCTGCCACAATCTGAGGCACGCAGATAGTTCCGTTGAACAAGCCTAAGTAGGTGCCCATGTGGCCACCGGTCAGGGCATTGGTCAGAATGGTGAACGGCAAGGCCAGCATAGCAGCCCAAGCACATCCGATAAGCAGGAAGCTCAGGAACAAGGCATACTGGTTATGCACGAAATAGATGGAGATGAAGCCGATGCCACCCAATACGAGGCTCAATGCATAGACCAGCTTGCGGTTCTTGAACATAGGGATGACCACAGCCCACAGCACAGAGCCTATGGCCTGTACGGCAAAGATGACGCCTACCCAGTTGGCAGCTTCCTGATACTGAGGACTGGTGGTGTCGAGCACCAGTTTCTGTACACCATCCACCACGTTGGTTACGGTAGGAGCGTCAAACACATTGGCTGCGATGGAACCGTTGGTGTAGGTCCACATAAACATGAAGGCGAACCAGCAGAAGAACTGTACCAGACCTACTGTCCAGAATGCCTTTGGAGCCTTGACCAACAGTTGAAGCATGTTGGTCTTCTCTTTCTTAGATTCTTCGGTAATGCCGTGATACTCTGCATATTCCTTAGGTGGGTATTCCTTTACTTTCGAAGTGGTGTAAAGCACGCACAGAATCAGGATAGCGGCTCCTATATAGAATGAATAGATAACGGAATCTGGAATCACACCCTGGGCTGCTGTGTTCTGTATGCCAATCCAAGCGAAGATATAAGGGAACAGATAGCCCACCAGGCTACCGGCATTGCAGAGGAAACTCTGAATGGAGTATGCCAGGCCTTTCTGCTTGTTGTTCACCATGTCGCCCACCATCATCTTGAACGGTTGCATTGCCATGTTGATGCTGGTGTCGAGGAACATCAGTGAGAACAGACCGAAAATCATGGCTGTGCCAACGGCCATGCCGAAGCTGCCGGCGTTAGGCAAGAGGCACATCACGATGACTGCCACCAGTGAACCTAAGAATAAATAAGGTATGCGACGCCCCCAGCGGGTCCATGTACGGTCACTCCAGGCACCCACGAAAGGCTGTACAATGATGCCTGCCAACGGTGGCAGGAGCCAGAAATAACTCAGGTTATGCGGGTCAGCGCCCAAAGTGGAGAAAATGCGGCTGATATTGGCGCTCTGGAGGGCATAGGCAATCTGTACGCCAAAGAAGCCGAAGCTGATGTTCCAAAGCTGCCAGAAGCTTTTGTCAGGAATCTGTTTCATAGTATTCTTAGTTTTAATATTCAGTTTTAAGGTTATAATGAGACAAAGATAGTGTTTTTTTATTATCTTTGCATCAAAACCTTAAAAATATTATACCATGGACAAGCAGAAAATGCCTCAACGCCTGCAGTCTCTTGATGCGCTCAGAGGCTTCGATATGTTTTTCATCATGGGAGGCGCCACGCTGATTGCTTCGCTGGCGACAATCTTTCCCAATGATTTCTTCCAGTGGCTGGCAGGACAGATGGACCACGTGAAGTGGGACGGACTGGCTCATCATGACACCATCTTCCCCCTGTTCCTGTTCATCGCAGGTATCTCATTCCCTTTCTCCTTGGAGAAACAGCGTCTGCAGGGCAAGACGGAAGGACAGATTTATAAGAAAATCATTCGTCGTGGGCTCACATTGGTGCTGTTGGGTATCATTTACAATGGTTTCCTGGGGAGCTGGGATTTTGTCCATGCACGCTATGCCAGTGTGTTGGCTCGAATCGGTCTGGCTTGGATGTTCGGTGCCTTGATTTTCATGAATACAAAGTGGAAAACCCGTGTAGGCATCGTGGCGGTGATACTGGTGGGTTATTGGCTTTTATCCGCTTTCGTGGGCGCTCCAGATCATCCGGGTGCTGATCCTTTGACGCGCGAAGGTTGTCTGGCTGGCTATATAGACCGCTTATTGTTGCCTGGTAAAATCTACTATGGCGATTATGACCCTGAAGGCATCTTCAGTACAATCCCCGCCATTGCTACTGCATTACTGGGCATGTTTACCGGTGAGTGGATAAAATATGAGAAAGAAGGATTGACGCCTACAAAAAAGACCTTGTATATGGTCTATGCCGGTATCGCCTTATTGGTGGTTGGTTTGATTTGGAACACTTTCTATCCTTCCAATAAGATGGTATGGTCAAGCACATTCGTATGCCTGGTTGGCGCCTATTCAGTGCTGATGTTCGCTTTGTTCTATTACATCATTGATGTGAAGAACCATCGCGGATGGATTCTGTTCTTCGTGGTGATAGGTATGAATTCCATCACCATCTACCTGGCACAGCATTTCATTAATTTCCAATATACAGCAAACAGGCTGTTTGGTGGCCTGATAGCGTTGGTGCCAGAATCTGTCCAGCCGTTCCTGAGCGCAGCGGGTTATGTGGCTGTATGCTGGCTGTTCCTTTATTTCTTATATAAGAAAAAGGTATTCCTGAAGGTTTAAACGCTTATCATTTTGAGGTTGCGGAGAAAGTTATTAACTTTGCAACCTCAAATTTTTATTAGACGTATATGAACAACGAGATAGCAAGAAGACGTACATTCGCCATCGTGGCGCACCCAGATGCTGGTAAGACTTCATTGACAGAGAAACTATTGCTCTTTGGCGGACAGATTCAAGTGGCTGGAGCCGTGAAGAGCAATAAGATACGCAAGACTGCAACTTCCGACTGGATGGACATTGAGAAACAGCGTGGTATTTCTGTCACTACTTCCGTGCTGGAGTTCGACTACCATGACTATAAGATAAATATCCTTGATACTCCCGGACACCAGGACTTCGCAGAGGATACTTATCGAACGCTGACTGCTGTTGACAGCGTTATCATCGTGGTGGATGCAGCCAAGGGTGTAGAGGCGCAGACCTTGAAGCTGATGGAGGTTTGCCGCATGAGGAATACGCCTGTTATCATATTCGTCAATAAGATGGACCGTGAGGGTAAGGATCCTTTTGACTTGTTGGATGAACTGGAGGACCAGTTGCAAATCAGTGTGCGTCCATTGTCTTGGCCGATTGATATGGGACAGCGTTTCAAGGGCGTGTATAATATCTATGAGCAGAAGCTCAATCTGTTCCAGCCTTCCAAGCAAGTGGTGACAGAGAAATATGAGGTGGATATCAACACGGAAGAATTGGAAAAGCATATTGGTGAAAAATTGGCAGAACAGCTGCGCAATGACCTGGAGCTGCTCTCTGGTGTTTATCCAGACTTTGACCGTCAGCAGTATCTGGATGGTAAGCTGGCTCCGGTGTTCTTTGGCTCTGCGTTAAACAATTTCGGCGTGCAGGAACTGCTTGATTGTTTCGTGGAGATAGCACCTTGCCCCCGTCCTGTGATGGCTACGGAACGTGAGGTAAATCCAGAAGAACCTAAGTTTACGGGTTTTGTCTTCAAGATTACAGCCAATATTGATCCGAATCACCGTTCTTGTATCGCCTTCTGTAAGGTTTGCTCAGGTAAGTTCACCCGAAACACACCATATTATCATGTACGTCATGACAAGTCTATGCGCTTTACCTCTCCTGTGCAGTTTATGGCACAACGCAAGAGTACGGTGGATGAGGCTTGGGCTGGCGACATCATAGGTTTGCCAGACAATGGCATTTTCAAAATCGGAGACACGCTGACTGAAGGTGAACATCTGCATTTCCGTGGATTGCCAAGCTTCTCTCCAGAGATGTTCAAGTATATTGAGAACGCTGATCCTATGAAGCAGAAGCAGCTTGCCAAAGGTATTGACCAGCTGATGGATGAGGGTGTGGCTCAGTTGTTTGTCAATCAGTTTAACGGACGCAAGATTATTGGTACAGTTGGGCAATTGCAGTTTGAGGTAATCCAGTACAGATTACTCAACGAGTATAATGCCAGTTGCCGTTGGGAGCCCGTTCATTTGTTTAAGGCTTGCTGGATAGAGAGCGATGATGAGGCTGAACTGCAGGACTTCATGAAGCGTAAGTACCAGTATATGGCTAAAGACCGTGAGGGTAGGGACGTATATCTGGCTGACAGCTCATATGTGTTGTCGATGGCTCAGCAGGACTTTAAGCATATCAAGTTCCATTTTACTTCAGAGTTTTAATGGAGTAGGGTGTAGAGAGGCTAATCGTAGAACCAGTGGCAAAGCTTGTTGAGCCATTTCCAATTGAAAAGGAACCAGCGGCGAGTACTGATTTGTTCTCCCCCGAAACGCAGGACGAATTCTCTATAACCGTGTTCACGGAAAGGCATGCCCACATCCATAAACTCCAGGTATTTGTAACCTGCTTCCTTGGCATCCTTCAATGCCTGCCAAACGGCCATCACGCCTGGATATTGCAACATATAGGTCTTGTTCATGCCTCCAGAAAACCATACGAATGCCGTTTCTCCTGAGAAGATGCAAACGCAGCCACCGATAATCTTCCGTTGGAATTTCACCACGAATATCTTAAATCGTTGCCAGTCTTTGTCATCAAGTTTGATGTTGGCTTTCTGAATTTGCTGGAAGAATTCCATGGCAGGAAGGTGTTTCCTGAGTTTAGACAGGTAATTGAGCTTCAGCATCTGAGCAAACTCTTTGATCTCGGCAGCGGTTTGTGCAACGGATGTCTCGGCTCCGTTTTTTATGGCCTTGCGTACTTGCCTCCTTCGTGAGTTGCTGAACGACTGCTCCACAGGCATACTATCATTATCAAATTTATTGCGTACCCTTAGCCAGTTCACTGCGAAATAGCCGTTTAGCTTGAAGGTTCCAAATCCACTCAGAGGTGTGGGCAGGTTTCTCAATTCAATCACAAAACAGCCCATACGGTTTGCGTATCTCGTCACTTCTGTAAGAAGCAACTGGAATATCTCCTCACGTTGCTCATTGGGACAGAAGAATTCTCCCGTTCCGTATGACACACATCTGCGTATGTGATAAAATGGCATGATGCGTATGATACGTTGAACTACAGCGAGCATTTTCCCCAAAACCTTACCGTCTTCGCTTACCGTCAGCAATACAGGATTACATTCGGGTGTACCTTCGAAGATATGAAATAAAGCGTTGGAGTGGAATGTGTCATTGCCTGGCAGGTCGGGCACATGGCTTCCACGGTAATATGATGTCAGTTTATATGCCATTTGGAGCAAAGTTATCAATAATATTTCGTATATTTGCATGAATCATCATAAAAAAATATAAAGATGGGTTGTATCAATTATGATCTGACGAAGATTAAGGCTTTGCTGTTTGACATTGACGGGGTGCTGAGTGCCAATGTTGTGTCTATTAATGACGAAGGTGTCCCTATGCGTACGGTAAACATCAAGGATGGATATGCTATGCATAGGGCTACCCAACTGGGTGTTAATCTGGGTATTATATCTGGGGGTACATCTGAGGCTGTTAGGCTGCGTTATGAAAAACTGGGTTTGAAGCCCGAGAATGTCGTGCTTGGAGCGTCAAGGAAGATAAACAGCTACGAAGAGTTTAAGGCGCGTTATAACCTCAAAGATGAGGAAATCCTTTTTGTAGGTGATGACATACCTGATATTGAGGTCATGCAGGTGTGTGGTCTGCCTTGTTGTCCTGCTGATGCTGCTCCAGAGGTAAAGGATGTGGCGAAATATATATCACATGCCAATGGAGGCTATGGGGTAGGCCGTGATATTGTAGAGCAGTATCTTAAGGCTAATGGTATGTGGCTGCATAATGCTGATGCCTTTGGTTGGTAACCATAAATTCCTAAATTCAATGTTAAATCTTCAATATCAAATCATATTGGCGAGTAATTCCCCTCGCAGAAAAGAGTTGCTGGCAGGATTGGGGTTGGATTATGAAGTCCGGACTCTGCCAGATATTGATGAGTCATATCCTGTAGGACTGAAAGGTGGAGAGATACCTCTTTATATATCAAAAGAGAAGGCTGATGCATACGTGGCGATGTTGAAGCCTGGGGAACTGATCATAACAGCCGATACCATTGTATGGCTAAATGACGAAGTCCTGGGTAAGCCTCATGACAGGGTAGAGGCCATCGATATGCTGCATAAGCTCTCAGGTCATACGCATGAGGTTTTTACTGGGGTTACCCTGACAACGACAGAGAAACAGCGTAGTTTCTTTGCTGAGACTAAGGTGACTTTCTGTGCATTGACTGATAGCGAAATCAGCTATTATGTGGATAGATATAAACCTTTTGACAAGGCAGGATCATATGGCGTACAGGAATGGATAGGCTACATTGGCGTTGAGCGTATCGAAGGAAGCTACTTCAATGTGATGGGGCTTCCTGTACAGCGGCTTTATAAAGAGTTATATCAGTTCCATCATCAGTAGGAAATCAGTTGAGGAAATCCCCTTTGACATCAGCATTTCTTTGTCTCCAAACAGGCTTTCACGGAAAACATCTGGCGATGTGGAAAGACTTGCTGCATTGCGATAACGCTCTAATGCTTGGGAAAGATTACCGCTGCACCATGATGCATGTCCGGCATTCAGCCAGTCGGTTGCTGTCGGTTTGCTATTGATGATACGGTCGTAATATTTATGGGCTTGTTTCATCTTACCAGTCATGAAGCAGCACCAGGCAATGCCACGCCAAGCTTTTAAGTTGTTGTCTTCCGTTAAATCTATCTGGTAAAAACACTGCAAGGCTTCCTCATATTGTAGTCGCTCCATCAAGCAACAGGCTTTGCCATAGACGAAGGTTAGATTTTCAGGTTCTTTCTTCAACAATTGCTCATAACAATCCAGCGCTTTCTGAAACTCGGACTGATGGCGGTAGCATGCTGCCAGATGACGTAGGGTCCATGCGTTGCCTGTATTGGCGATGTCTGCTTTCTCGTAATAATTGATGGCCTGTTCGTAATTTCTTCGCTTCTGCTCGCAGAATCCCGCACGTTGATAGATGTCGGAGACATTCGCTCCTTTGGAAATCATAAAGGCATAAGTTTCAATTGCTTCGTTGTATCGTTCTGCCTTAAACTGGAAGTCTGCAGCTTTCTGTAATAAGTGGGGCTCTTGGAGAATAGGGCTTAATATAGGATTCATGTAAAGAGCCAGCTTGCTTGAGAAAGGATCAGTAAACTCTCCCTTCAAGGGGAACAACTTAAAGAATCGATAGAGGTCTTGTATATAAAACCTACGGATTCCTATCGGGGAAGTGGTGTAGGAACTTAATTTGTCGCTGCCGGCTTCTTGAATCAGCCCTTCAATATTGTTAGATGAAATCTGTTCAAGAACAATTCTTCGCTGGTCTTCTGCCATCTGTTGCATCATGAATATCAAAGAATAGCTGTCACTATTGCAAAACATACCTATTTGTAAGAACTTCAACTCCAGCTTACTTTTACCAGTAGGGTTAATGCCAAGTGTTCTGACCACAGAAGAATGAAGAGGCTCAAACGGATAGAACCAGTTGCTCATGCTTTCAAAGAACTTGAAACGCTTCATGTGTGAGAAAGTAGCCATGTTGACATCGCCTCCTTCCATCTGGAGTTCCCCAATCTTACGCATCTTGTTGTTGAGCTTGGAGCCTAAATCGAACATCCATTCAGGATTCATGTCCATTTCATCGCTGTCTTCCAGGATGTTCTTCCTTTGTTGCATATCCTGCACTTTCTTCATTACTTCAGGAACAATCTCTTCGTTCATGGTCTTGTTGATGCGCTCAGTGTCCTGACTGCGTAACAACTGAATGAAAATGTCATTGATGTCATCGGCGAATGATGCCTGCTCATCTTGCATGAGACTGATTCTTGCCATGATGCCAGGATAGAGACCGATACGTTTGTAGTGCTTGTGAACAACTAATACGAAGCCTACTTGGGCGCGTATTTTCACTTGAGTGTCTTTGTGATAGAAAGTCTCCAATAACCAAAGCATTTTCGCTTCGTCAAAACAATTGAGCAGGCTCATGGTAACAGCACTCACGAAAATAGACAAGTCATTGGATGTTATGGATTCTGAACTTAGATACTTATAGGCACATTCTTTTTCTGCATGGTTCCACCGGCTGTTAATCCAAGTTGTCATGAACATATTATGCAATACTGCTTCGTGCATCTCCAGGTCCTCTATCAGTTTCTTTTCATCTCTTAACAGTTGGTTCACGCTCACGCTATCTTGAAAAGACTCAAGGGTGGCCAAGGCTTTTTCCATACTGATGTCCTGTGAATGTAATTTATATTGTCTTCTGAGGGCAAAGTAATATTTCTGCGACAGGCCTTCCTGCGAAGCGAGATAAATCTGGTCAGCCAAAACGTAAGACTTAGCCAGTAAGTCGTGGTATAATGTTTTGCGTTCCGGGTCATTCATGCCTTGCTCCATGTATTGCAACATGTAACGATATGAGGTCTGCACAGCGTGTAGCTCATCCAGAAGTTGATAGTCACCACATGTCTGAGCCATCGGCTCCAGCAATGCCAAAGCCTCTTTCATCCTGTTCTGGTCTAATAGCCTTGCAGCCTGTTTGAATTGTTCATCAATGGTCTTCAAATCCATATCTCTATCTCTTAATAAAAGAAAAAGTCACCCTATTTCTCAACATATAACTTGTAGCTTTAGAATCCTACCTGTATCTGTGCCTGTAACCAGTTGCTGTCATTACCCATTGCCGCACTCCTTTCTTGCCGAGTGTAGTTCAAACGAAGACGGCATCCTGGGTAAAACCACCAGTCGGCACCGGCAATATAGTTGGTTTGTTTCATTCCCAGGTCTTTGTTCCTGTTCAGGTAATCGTATGAAAAGATCAAGTCAACTTTAGGATGCACATGTATATATGCCAAGGCATAGTAGCCTTCACTTTTGGCTGAGCCTTCCTTGCCATGCACATATTCTGCACGCAGGTTCAGCTCTTTGACAGAGATGTTGGCACCTATCCCCCAGCGGTTGTTTGTATAATCTTCGCCTTCTTGAATCTCTGGTACAAAACGTGAGATGCCTACCGCATGATTCTTTCCGTTATAAAGAGAACCACTAAGTGTCAGCCAATCAGTAGCATTGACATTCAGCCTGGCCACCAGGTCTTTGTGCTTGTTTCCATCTTTGCGGTTTATGCCCTGGCCATTCATCAGAGCCAGGTCATAATGGAGCAAGTTATTAAACAAGTCGCCGTTCAGTACAATCCCAATGTCACGTCCAGCGTGATTGCCCTGCAATGGGTTACCTCTTACACCCAGCATATAGCATGTGACTTGTGAATAGTCGTCAATCAGTTCTGCTTTAGTGGGAGTTATGCCGTTTTCTAAGCCAAAAGTGATTTTAAACTGACCAGCCTTCAACCTTAGCTGGGGGATAAATTCATATTCCGTCCAAAGTTCCTGCACAGAACCATTTGCGAACGCATACGCAAACATAGCTTTCCAATGTTCAGTAATCTTGGCAGTCAGTGCCATATCAGCTCTTTTTAAGTTGAAAGAGTTCTGCCCATCAGCTCCATCTTCATAATCATATCCTGCTTGCAGAAATCCTGTAATCGTGAGTCGTTCCTTAACGGTGTTTATCACATTATTGATATGGATGACTTTTCTCTCTTGGGCGAAACTGCCAATGGTGCAGAAGACCAGCAGAAAGGTCAATGCTTTTTTCATGATAATATAAATATAGGTGTAGATGTTAAAAAAGGGCAGCTCTGATATTGATGGAAATAACGAGAGCTGCCCATGGAATTTAGGCGGGAAATATGTTACTCACCCTTGATAGCTGCTACGCCTGGAAGAACTTTGCCTTCAATAGCTTCCAGCAGAGCGCCACCACCTGTAGAGATGTAGCTGACCTTGTCGGCCAAGCCGAATTTGTTGACGCATGCTACAGAGTCGCCACCGCCAATCAGTGAGAAAGCACCTTCTGCTGTCGCTTCTGCAATAGCCTCGCCAATAGCACGGCTACCTGCAGTGAAAGCATCGCACTCAAATACGCCAGCAGGACCATTCCACAGAATAGTCTTTGCGCCCTTGATAGCCTTGCGGAAATCTTCCTGGCTGTCAGGACCAGCATCTACACCCTCAAAGCCTGCTGGAACCTTGTTAGCAGGGCAGGTGATGATTTCAGCACCTGGCTTCAATGTCATTGTGCCGAAGTCCAGGCCATTGGTAGCATTACAGTCAGAGCCAAGTACCAGCTCAACGCCATTCTTCTTTGCCAGTTCCTCAACACCGAGGGCAACATCCAGCTTGTCAAGCTCCACGATAGAGTTACCGATCTCACCGTCGTGAGCCTTGGCAAATGTGTAAGTCATACCACCGCAGAGGATGAGTTTGTCAACCTTACCCAACAGATTCTCAATGATGCCGATCTTAGAAGAAACCTTTGATCCACCCATGATAGCAACGAACGGACGCTTGATGTTAGAAAGCACGTTGTCAACGGCCTGAACTTCCTTCTCCATCAGGTAGCCTAACATACGGTGGTCAGCATCGAAGAACTCATCGATTACAGCTGTAGAAGCGTGCTTGCGGTGAGCAGTGCCGAATGCATCCATTACGTATGCGTCAGCGTAAGAAGCCAGTTTCTTAGCGAATTCCTTCTGGCTCTTCTTCATGGCTTTCTTAGCCTCATCATACTCAGGAGTACCCTTCTCAACACCTACAGGCTTGCCTTCCTCTTCTGGATAGAAGCGCAGGTTCTCCAGCAGCAGAGCCTCACCTGGCTTCAGTGCTTCAGCCTCAGCTGTCGCGTTAGCGCAATCTGGAGCAAACTTAACCTCTACGCCCAGAGCCTCAGAAACAGGCTTCACGATCTGGCTCAGAGACATCTTTGGGTTCACCTTGCCTTTTGGCTTGCCCATGTGGCTCATCATGATTACAGCACCACCGTCTGCCAAGATCTTCTTCAAGGTTGGCAGGGCACCCATGATACGGGTCTTGTCAGTTACATTACCATTTTCATCGAGTGGCACATTGAAGTCCACGCGAACGATTGCCTTCTTGCCGGCAAAATTAAATTGATCAATTGTCATAGTTTCTTTTATATAAAAAGTTTATAAGTTTCGAATGGCAAAGATAGTAATTATTTCTGGATTATCCATCTCATTTTCCCGAAAAGTGTTTGCACCAGGTCTGCAATCCACATTCTATACAATGAGGTGTTCTCGATTGGCAAATATACCTGCCGTGAAGCAGTAGCCAATGGTGTGCCTTAGGTATATCTTCATCGGCGATATGCTTCACTAAGTCCATCTCTACTTTCAACGGGGTGTTACAGCTTTCGCTAACCAGTCCCAACCTATGACTCACCCTGAACACATGTGTATCTACAGCCATTGTAGCCTTGCCCCATACCACGCTCTGCATCACGTTAGCCGTTTTCCTGCCTACGCCAGGCAACTTCAGCAGGTCATCCATTTCACTGGGAACTTCACCCCCAAAGTCTTTTACCAGCATCTGTGCCATCGCTACCAGATGTTTAGCTTTACTGTTTGGATAGGATACGCTCTTGACATACTCATACACTGCTTCCGGTGTTGACACTGCCATCACCTCAGGAGTAGGGTATGCCGCAAACAAGGCAGGGGAAATCTGGTTTACTCGCTTGTCTGTACATTGAGCGCTCAGTATCACTGCCATCAGCAATTGAAACGGATTTTCATAGTGCAGTTCCGTTTCAGCTATCTTCATGTTCTCGCGAAACCATCCGATTACTCCTTCATATCTTTCTCTTTTAGTCATATCTTAAAAACAGTTTAGGCGGTAAAGTTACAACTTTTTACTGGTAATGCGCAAGAAAAACATGTTTGTTTACTTTTGTGGCAATATTTTCTTCAATTTGTTTGGCGGATAGAGAAAAAAGAAGTTACTTTGCATGCAAAACAAAAAATGATTAGTTATGTTGCAGATTATTTCAAACGTCAGCCTATCAGTACTGGTTATTGTCAGCGTCGTGGTCTTGGTGCCGATGGCGTGAGAAAGGCGGTTTGCATCTGCAAAATAGGATATAGTTAACAATGAATTATGACTGGCCTTTCTCACATTGGAGTGGGAAAGGCTTTTTTAGTAAAGTGGTTAATATGAAACATCAGTTAAGAAGCTCTTTCAGTACAGAGGGCAGACGTATGGCAGGAGCCAGAGCCCTGTGGGTGGCTAACGGTATGAAACGTGAACAGCTTGGCAAGCCTATCATAGCTGTTGTAAACTCTTTTACACAGTTTGTGCCAGGGCATGTTCATCTGCATGAAGCAGGGCAGTTGGTGAAGCAGGAGATAGAGAAATTAGGATGCTTCGCCGCTGAGTTTAACACAATCGCCATAGATGACGGTATCGCAATGGGACATGACGGTATGCTTTACTCACTGCCTTCCAGAGATATCATTGCTGATAGCGTTGAATATATGGTCAATGCCCACAAGGCTGACGCTATGGTGTGCATTAGCAATTGTGACAAGATAACACCGGGTATGCTGATGGCTGCCATGAGGTTGAATATCCCTGCTGTCTTCGTATCTGGAGGCCCGATGGAAGCTGGTAATTTCCGTGGTGAGCATGTAGATCTTATTGACCTGATGGTCCGTGGCGCTGACAAGAGCGTGAGTGACCAGGATCTGGCTGAAGTGGAACAAGTGGGTTGTCCGGGTTGCGGATGCTGTTCAGGTATGTTTACTGCTAACTCCATGAATTGCCTTAATGAGGCCATCGGATTGGCTTTGCCTGGCAACGGTACAGTGCTGGCGACTCATGTTAACCGTAAGCTCCTGATGGAGCAAGCTGCACAATTGATTGTGAAGAACGCTTATAAGTATTATGACGAAGGTGATGAGAGCGTACTGCCCCGTAGTATCGCTACCAGGCAGGCGTTCCTCAATGCGATGAGTCTTGATATCGCTATGGGTGGCTCTACCAATACGGTACTTCATCTGTTGGCTGTTGCTCATGAGGCTGGCGTAGATTTTAAAATGGACGATATCGATATGCTTAGCCGCAAGGTTCCTTGCCTCTGTAAGGTGGCCCCTAACACCAACAAGTATCATGTGCAGGATGTAAACCGTGCGGGTGGCATCGTGGCTATCATGCAGCAGCTGGCCAAAGGCGGTCTGGTGGATACCTCTTTGAAGCGTGTGGATGGTATGACACTGGAAGAAGAAATCAAGAAATATACTATTGAGGCTGAACAGGTGGGTTGGGAAGCGAAGAAGATTTACCTGAGCGCTCCTGCCAACAGATTCAGCAATGTGTTGGGGTCACAAGAGACATATTATAAAGAGTTTGATGCTGACCGTGCTAACGGATGTATCCGTGACCTTGAGCATGCCTACACCAAAGATGGAGGATTGGCTGTCCTGAAAGGTAATATCGCTCAAGACGGATGTGTGATCAAGACTGCCGGAGTAGATGAGAGTCTCTTCCACTTCAGTGGCCCGGCACGGGTGTTTTGCTCACAAGACGCAGCTTGCGAAGGAATCCTGGATGAGAGCCGTGTGAAAGCAGGCGATGTGGTGGTGATTACGAATGAGGGTCCTAAGGGCGGGCCGGGTATGCAGGAAATGTTATATCCTACCTCTTATATTAAGAGCCGCCACTTGGGGAAGGCTTGTGCACTGATTACTGATGGACGATTCAGTGGTGGAACGTCTGGTTTGAGCATCGGACACATTTCTCCAGAAGCTGCAGCCGGGGGCAATATCGGCAAGATAAAGGATGGTGACATCATTGAAATTGATATTCCTAACCGTAGCATTAACGTACTGTTGAGTGATGAGGAGCTTGCCGCAAGGCCTATGCAGCCAGTCAATCGCGACCGTTATGTACCTAAGAGCCTGCAGGCATATGCCTCAATGGTTAGCTCAGCTGACAAGGGAGCTGTGAGAATAATTGAGAATTAAGAATATTAACCTGATCATTGAGGTTGGGCGGTGACTTGTCCGCATGGATAATGCTCATTGTTCAATGTTCAATGTTCAATAAAAAGAAAATATGATATCTGGATCAGAAGCATTGATGCTTTCGTTAGAGCATCAGGGAGTAAAGACGATTTTCGGCTATCCGGGAGGCAGCATCATGCCTGTGTATGATGCGCTTTATGACCATTTGGATAAATTGAATCACGTGTTGGTTCGCCACGAACAGGGTGCTGCGCATGCCGCTGAAGGCTTTGCCAGAGTGTCTGGCGAGGTGGGCGTGTGCCTGGTGACCAGCGGCCCCGGAGCTACCAATACGGTAACAGGCATTGCTGACGCCATGATTGACAGTACGCCTATCGTGGTGATAGCAGGTCAGGTGGGAGTGAGCGCATTAGGCACAGATGCCTTCCAAGAGGTTGACTGGGTAGGCTTGACGCAACCAATCTCCAAGTGGAGCTATATGATACGCGATGCCAATGATATAGCTGAGGCTGTGGCACGTGCGTTTTATATAGCTAAGAGTGGAAGACCTGGACCTGTGGTGCTCGATTTCCCCAAGAGTGCTCAGACGCAGATGATAGACTATAAGCCTGCAAAGGTGGAGTATATACGCAGTTATGACCCAGTACCTGATACAGATCCTGTGTCAGTGGAACAGGCTGCAGACCTGATTAACAAAGCCAAGAAGCCGTTTATGCTGGTTGGACAAGGCGTAGAACTGGGCAATGCACAGCAGGAGTTGAAGGACTTCATCGAGAAGGCTGACATTCCTTGCGGAACCACCATGTTGGGACTCTCTGCAATTCCTTATGACCACCGTTTGAATAAAGGTATGCTGGGTATGCACGGAAACATAGGCCCTAATGTGAATACTAACAAGTGCGACGTGCTGATAGCTGTGGGCATGAGGTTTAGCGACCGTGTGACTGGATTCTTGCCAAATTATGCGAAGCAGGCAAAGATTATTCACTTTGACATCGACCCTGCTGAAATCAACAAGAATGTGAAGGTAGATGTGGCGGTATTGGGTGATTGCAAGACAACTCTGAAGCAAGTGGGCGATTTACTGAAACCTGCCAAACATGAGAAATGGGTGGACAGTTTCAAGACCTACGAGAAGCTGGAGTTTGATAAGGTAATCAACAACGAGCTGCATCCAAAGGATGGACCGCTGACATACGGTGAGGTGGTTAATATGGTGGCTGAAGCTACCAGCCATGAGGCTGTTCTGGTAACTGATGTAGGTCAGAATCAGCTGACCTCAGCTCGTTATTTCAAGTTGGCTAAGCAACGCAGTATGGTTACTTCTGGCGGATTGGGCACAATGGGATTCGGATTGCCTGCTGCCATAGGAGCCTGCTATGGAGCCCCTGACCGTACGGTATGTGTATTTATGGGTGATGGTGGTGCTCAGATGACGATTCAGGAGCTGGGTGTGGTGATGGAACATAAAGTACCGGTTAAGATCATTATCCTCAACAATCATTTCTTGGGTAACGTACGTCAGTGGCAGGAGCTTTTCTTCAACCGGCGTTACTCATTTACGCACATGCTCAATCCGGATTATATGAAGATAGCTGAGGCTTATGGCATTGAGGCTGCAAGGGTTAGCAAGCGTGAAGATTTAAAAGCTTTTGTGGAGAAGATGATAGCCACCGACGGGCCGTTTATCTTGGAGGCTGTGGTAGCTGAAGAGGAGAATGTACTGCCAATGACCCCTCCTGGCAGTGCGATCAGTGAAATCATGTTGGAGGCTGAATAATATGAATGATATGGAACAGAAACTATATACGATAATCGTGCACTCTGAGAACGTGGCGGGTGTACTCAATCAAGTAACGGCTGTTTTCACAAGAAGACAGATAAACATTGAGAGCCTGAATGTATCGGCATCATCCATACCCGGGGTACACAAATACACCATCACGGCAATGACCGATCCCGATACGATGGAGAAGGTGGCGAAGCAAATCAGCAAGAAGATTGATGTGGTGCAAACCCAGTATTATACTGATGACGAGGTGTTCCAGCACGAGATAGCACTGTATAAGCTCAAGACTCACTTGCTGGAGACTAACCGTGAGGTAGGACGCGTGATCCGCAGGTTTGGTGCGCGCATTGTAGATGTGACTGCCACCTATTCGATTGTAGTACACGATGGCATGAGTTCTGAACTGACTGCCATGAATGAGCAGTTGATGCAATTAGGCTGCGTGTTGCAGTTTGTGAGAACAGGACGTGTCGCCGTAACCAAGAGTAGCTTTGAAAGAGTTGATGAATACCTCGATAAGCGTAGGGTTAAGTATGAGAAGTTCGGCTTATGAGTGAGTTAGACAAGATTGGCACTTATCAGTTTGTGGCAGAACCCTTCCATGTGGATTTCACTGGACATCTGACCATCGGAGTATTGGGTAACCATTTGCTCAATGTGGCTGGTTTTCATGCCCATGACCGTGGTTTCGGCATTGACCACCTGAATGAGGAGAACTACACATGGGTACTCTCTCGTCTTGCCATTGAGATGACAGACCTTCCTTATCAGTATGAGCCCTTCAGCATCCAGACATGGGTGGAAAATGTTTACCGTCTGTTTACTGACCGTAACTTTGCCGTGTTGAACAAAGAAGGTAAGCCTGTGGCGTATGCCCGCTCTGTTTGGGCAATGATTAATATGGAGACTCGTAAGCCCATCGACTTGATGGCGATGCACAATGGTGACATTACAGGTTACATCTGTGATAAGGATTGCCCCATAGAGAAGCCATCTCGAATTAAGGTGACCAGCAAGGAACCGGTAGCAGAAATGCCTGTCAGATATAGTGATATGGATATTAATGGGCATGTGAATAGCATACGCTATATGGAGCATATACTCGACCTGTTCCCTATAGACACTTTCAAGGAGAAGCGTTTGCATAGGTTTGAGATGGCGTATGTTGCAGAGACGATGGCTGGTGATTCACTTGCGTATTATGTGGATAAGGTGGACGAGGGCCATTTCGATGTGGAGGTGAAAAAGAATGCGGCAGAAACAGTTTGCCGTTCCAAGGTTATCTTTAAAAGGAATTAATTAATAACAACGGGCATTGGGGTTGAAGCTCCGGACAGTTATGTTCAATGTTCAATATTCAATGTTCAATAAAATAATTAAAATATGGCAAAAATGAATTTTGGTGGTGTCATTGAGGAAGTAATGACACGCGAAGAGTTTCCGTTGGAGAAAGCTCGTGAGGTATTAAAGGATGAAACGATTGCAGTTATCGGTTATGGCGTTCAGGGTCCTGGACAGGCTTGTAACCTGCGTGACAATGGCTTCAATGTAATCGTTGGCCAGCGTCAGGGTAAGACTTTTGAGAAGGCTAAGGCTGACGGTTGGGTGCCTGGCGAGACTCTTTTCTCTATTGAAGAGGCTGCTACTAAGGGTACTATCGTGATGTGCCTCCTTTCTGATGCAGCCGTGATGTCTGTATGGCCAACTCTGAAGAAGTGCCTGCAACCAGGTAACGCACTGTACTTCTCACATGGTTTTGCTATCACTTGGAATGACCGTACAGGTTGTGTTCCTCAGAAGGATATCGATGTGATTATGGTGGCTCCTAAGGGCTCTGGTACTTCACTGCGTACCATGTTCCTCGAAGGTCGTGGCTTGAACTCTTCTTATGCGGTTTATCAGGATGCTACAGGTAAGGCTCTTGACCGTACTTTGGCATTAGGTATCGGTATCGGCTCTGGCTATCTGTTTGAAACTACTTTCCAGCGTGAGGCTACTTCTGACCTTACTGGTGAACGTGGTTCATTGATGGGTGCTATCCAGGGACTGCTGCTGGCTCAGTATGAGGTGCTGCGTGAGAACGGACACTCACCTTCTGAAGCTTTCAATGAGACTGTTGAGGAGCTGACTCAGTCACTGATGCCTCTTTTCGCTCAAAAGGGTATGGACTGGATGTATGCAAACTGCTCTACTACCGCCCAGCGTGGTGCTCTGGACTGGATGGGCCCGTTCCACGATGCCATCAAGCCTGTGGTTGAGAAACTTTATGCATCTGTTAAGTCTGGTCATGAGGCACAGATTTCTATCGATGCTAACTCTAAGCCAGACTACCGTGTTGGTTTGGAAAAAGAACTTGCTGCTCTGCACGATTCAGAGATGTGGCGTACAGCTGAGGTGGTTCGCCAGCTTCGTCCTGAGAACAACTAATCAGCTTTTGATTGCTATAAGAGTAGGGGAGTCTTCTTGCGAGGACTCCCCTTTTTCTTTATTGCGTAAAACGCTCTGTGTTTTTTGCAGTTCTTTTAGAACACAAACCCAAGATTCACATAGAAATATGCTTTTTGGGTATGGTTGCTATAGCCGAAGGTGGCCCCCAGTGGACCAGCCATAGTATTATAGTAGTATGCAATCTGACCACCAATCAAAGTGCGGTTGTCAAAAATATTGCCCAGTTTATCCGCTTGCTGGCCCCCAGCCACTCTCAACTGTACATAATGGCTTTGTCCTATGCGCTGTTGTGCCTGTATTTGAGCAGCTATAAACTGGTTGTCTATGTATTCCATGTGTCCAATGCCGGCGAAAGGCATCTGCTGCTCAATATAATGACCAAACCAGTTGCCTCCAATGGTATTGCTGAAAACTACAGGAACGACTGGTCCGAAGAGCAGGCGCCCATAGAGCATAGGTTGGATGGTCAGATGGTTGTTTATAGGGAATGACATTTGCCAGTTGGCCTTCACTTCACCCATAGCTGGTTTCTTACCCAGTTTTGTTCCGTCAGCCGCATATTCGTTGAGATTAACAAAGTCATTGGTTAGATAAGTAAATTCTGCCTGGAAAAGTGAGCCACGCGTGGGGAAGTACCAGTTATCCTCGCTGTTATAGTTGATGCTCGCATGATAACTGAAAAAGTGCTCGTTTTTGAGCATCACCTGCTTAGATGTCTCCGATCCGAGTTTGTCCCGATAGTGCATATAGTCCCATCGGATACCCATTTGCAGGTCAAAGTTGCGCAAGTTAAAGCTGATAGGCAGGAATTCGGCCTGGAACTGATTGTAGAGAATGTTATAATCCCTCTTCCCGTTAAAATAGACATCCACATCGTTGCGGAAGAATGTATAGCTGAATTTAGGACGTGTAAAACTGCGTGGGTGAATGGTAATTTCAGCACGGGTCATCATTCGTTTGCCTAATCGCACAGTAATGTCAGTATTGATTGGTATTTTCGTTTTAAGCGGGATGTCGGCGCCCACCTGCAAGGCAGCATATTCTTCGGTGTCAAAACGAGCACCTGCATATAACTGTACCGTCTTGCGCTCACCTGCCGAAAGTATGACATGCACTCCGTCACCCTCTGGCACCAACCTGCACTCTGCAGTCTGATAGAACAGGTCAACACGCATAGTAGTCGTGAGTTGCTGCTCCAGTTTGGCATCCATGCTGTCATTCCTGTTTAGACTGAATTTCTGGCGAATAAAAAGCTCATCCTGAGGTGTCATGTTCTCAAAAGTGTAGCCAGTAATAAGCTGTTTTTCAGTCAATACCTCACTGTGTAGTGGATAGTGTTTGACAGGGCGGAAAGAATCGTCAATGCCAATGCGCTGTTTCAAGGCGATGATTTCGTCCCAGTGGCTCATCGCCATTTCTTCTCCACGACGAATAAGTGAATCGATTGCTGTGGTGGAGAAACTAGCGGTGCTATATCCCCTTGTATCGACTTTCAGGTGCAGGTCGGTAATCTCAAGGTTCTCTTCCACCTTGTTTTTTACATTTACATCGATGATTTGATTGAGGATGCTTATTGTGTTCTCCAGGTCCTCAGCCACTTTCGGGTCGGATTGCACAGTTACACCAATGATGATATCGGCACCCATCTTCTTGGCAATGTCTGCAGGATAATTATTCTTCAGACCTCCATCTACCAGCACCATATCACCCAGTCTGACTGGTGAGAAGGCTCCAGGAATGGACATTGATGCACGCATGGCCTGTGGCAGTCTGCCACTGTGGAAATCCACCTCACTGTTGTCAATGATGTCAGTAGCCACACAAGCGAAAGGTATGCGTAAGTCTTTAGAGAAATCCAGAGAGTCAGTATATCCCGTACAAAGGCGTTGGAATAGTTCTGCTAGGTTCTTGCCTTTGATGATACCTCCGGCGTGTATGTCATTTTTACCTATGGTCAGGCCTGTCGAGATAAAATATGTGTTCTGTTTCTTGCGGTCGCTGATGCTCTGGTTGCTCATGTTCTCCTTATCTGAAATCACATATCCCCAGTCTTGCATCCTGACAATTGAATCGAGAGCATTTGAGTTATAACCAATGGCGTATAATCCGCCAACGATGCTACCCATTGATGTGCCTGTAATGATGTCAATAGGTATCCCTGCCTTTTCCAGTACCTTCAGCACACCAATGTGCGCCATACCTTTGGCGCCACCGCCACTCAGTACGACACCCACTTTCTTCCTCTCGCTACTCATTTCGCCTTCCTGTGCATTGAGGGTTGTGCATACTATGATCGAGGCGAGTATCAATAATAATGACTTTATTCTCATCCCAAACTATGTTTTTTATTTCCTAATAGCTCCTACTTCTTATATCTCCACTATGCGAAGTTAATAAAATAAATTGGATATAGTATGTATTACAAGGAATAGTTCTCTTTGAGTGGTCTTTCCTATTATCTGTCCAGTTTATCATCAACGAAACATTCGTCCAGTTCGTAGCACAACCTTTGAAACTTCATCCATAAGGTGGGCGACCATTTCTTCTTGCCTTTGCCTAAGCGGAATATCTCATATCTTTCCTTGTTCCAAGTGGGATAGGTATTGTCGTTCAGATAACCGTTGTATTCAGTTAGCGTCTCACCAGAGAAACGCAAGTGCTTAGGCAAGTTGGGGAACCAGTCGTGATGCTGCATCTGCTGGGCAAAATGCGTGGCAACGGGGTCTTTGATATAGTTGCGGTACTTCAGCACGCTATAGATGCAGAACCAGTGGTTCTTTTTGTCTATCATACCTATCATCTTCTCAATTACCTTGCGAAGGCGTTTCATGTTCACAGGCTTACCGTTTTTGCTGGTATGGAAAACCTCGTTGAAAATCTCAGGACTGATGCTCTCTGGGTGGTCGTGTTCATACAGACGTTCTGAAATCCACTGATACTTGGCAACGACTGAGAGCAAGGTCTCAAAATCATCCTCGTTAGGCAAAGGCCTTATCGAAACAATGCTCATGGCCAATGCGCTCATATCATCAATGTTCTCCATGAAGCAAGTCTGAAAAGCACTGGGCACCAGCTTAATCAGTTGCCTACGCTCAGCCATCAGCTCAGTAGCAGAAAGCGACTGTCCGTCGTGTTCATATTTCATTACGGCTATAAACTTCCTCAACTCTTCTTGCCTTTCTCTGAGTCCACATACCCCTGTACCAGTCCTGTGAGAATACGCCCGGCTTCCTCGCTGTTCACCTCTTCGTCGGTCATCTTTGCCAGACTCTGAAAGTGGAAGAGCAACAGGCATATAGAGGCAAAATACTTGAACAGGTTCAGAACGCTCAACTCCCAAGGTATCTGACTGATGGGCATTAGTCCCAGTTCATTCTCGATGGCATTGAAAAGCATTGGCAATAAGGCGAATGCTTCTTTGGAACGGACATTCTCTTCTGTAGTTGGCGACAGCAGCTCCTGCAACTTGGGCATCAGCAGTGAGAAATCCATCTGTACATCCGAAGCACCGAGCCTTTTCAGTGTTTTCTGCTGCTTCATTTCGTCCATTGCCTTGAATATCAGTTCCGATAACGGCCTCATGATTTCATTCAGACGTAGGTAATATTCCTGGTTCTTCCCATGACGGCTTTGCGTTAGGTCCTGCTGTTGCAAAGCCAAGTCAGCGTCTATCATGTTGCATAGGCGAGCCCCTTTTATGCAGAGAGAATACAGGTCGGAAGTCATCTCCTCCGATGTACACTCGTCCCACTCGTCAATCATCAGATAACTCATGCTGAGAAACCCCTCCATCTGACGGTCGAACGATTCGTAATTGAAACTTGGCTTTGTGGCAGTATTCATGCATTCTTTATTTTGTTGTAAAGGTAAGCATTTTCTACTACACTGCCAAATCTGCCCAGTGTCAGTTGATGGTTTGCTTAGCGGTAGCTGACGGTAGGTTTAGCGGTAGTAAACCATCGGTTTACTACCGCTAAACCCATGGATTGAAGGGAGCAAACATTAGGTTTGATAGTAGCAAATAGGTTTGAAGGAAGCAAACCCCAAAATTTTCATGAGAATTTTCGAGTGAGCCCGTAGCAGGCTGCACGTCAGTCCGTAAATCATGACTAGTTAGCCAGAAGCGAACAATGGTTTACTCCCTCGTTAGGTTTTTATTTTTCCCTCGTGAGGGAAAATATTTTGGTAGCGGAGCAGCAAAATCGTATATTATTTTCACACTTTCAAAAAAAGTCTTCACTCTTCACAAAGCATATCTATATTCCTGAGAATCATTTTGATAAGTCTGTGAAGAGGCAGTTTGCCTCTTCACAACTCTTCACGTCTCTTCACGCTGCTTCTTTGGGTATGAGCTGATACATTTGCCCTTGTCGAGTATGTTGCGAAGAACATCCCATAAACTTCAACGTATTGCCAATCTTGATTTTAATAGATTGGTCGCCTACAAAATATGGATATCTTTCTTGCAATTTTTCATATACCTGTTTGCAGAGCATCCATTTGCCTTCTTCCTCATCATTCGGTATTCTGAAGCAACCTTTGATCATGTCCTCCAAATCATCCTGTTTGAAGAAAGGCAGGTTGGCTTGCTGAATGCGAATCACTTCATCATTGGTGAACCAATAAGGTGTTTGCTTCTCATTGATTTCATAGAGCAGTTGTGCGTAAAGCTGCTCATAGTTGATAGCTTCAGTGTTGTCAATCAGCTTGCCTTTCGGAATCTGGAGGCAGATATATCTTCTACTTCCTGTGGTGTCGCAAAGCGGATGCTCATCGTTGGTAGTTGCCAGGAACGAGGCATATCGTCGACGGTCATCCTGACTTCTGCCAAAGATGGGTCGCCCATTCACTTTTACTTTCGAAAGCGTTTGCTTGAGCTTGCTTTGCTGACTGGGTCCCATATTGGCAAACTCGTCGATATTCACCAACAGGTTATGCGTCAGAGCCATATCCGTATCAAACTTGTTGCCGAAGTTGATGTGATCTAAGAAGTAAGCACGAAGCTCAACAGGCAGTAGGCGAGTGGCGAATGTTGTTTTGCCACATCCCTGTGCACCTATTAATACAGGCACAGCCTCATTGCCATGAAGCATATCAATGCCCATCCAATGAGCCACAGCAGAGCGAAGCCAAGTACAGCACCAAGACAGCTGCTCGGAAGTCAATCCTGGGATGCGGTTAAATAACTCAGCCACATGATTTCGCCCATCCCATTGGGGCAAGTGTTTTAGATACTCCTTAATAGGGTCATACGCAACAGTAGCCTCAGAATTGATAATCTCCAAGGTGTGTTGTTTTGGTGATTTGCCTCCCACATCCTCTTTCATCATCTTGAGCAAGATGCTGTTGAATACCTCTTCTGTCAGGATGCACCATTCTGAAGGCTCTTTGCCCTCGCCAATCTCCTGTACTTCAGTTTTGCCGCTGAGCAAGTTACGGCGAAAACTGTAGTTCTCGCCAAGGAAGTTCTCTATTTCATAGATTACTTCCTGTAATGATTTTTCATTCATAAGTAATTAAAAATTAAAAGGTTAATAAATATAATATCGTGTTGTAAATCTTTCTCGGATGTGAAGGGTTGTGAAGACTTGTGAAGACCTGAACCACCTCTTCACGCACTTAACTAACTGTTTATTTGTGTGTTATGTGCTGCCTGTGAAGAGTGAAGACCTTTTTTCAATTTCGTTGTTTGCCAACCAAATTCAGTATGCCTTCTAGCCGTTTTCACCTCACAAGTTTCACCACCATTCTTGCCTCTGCGAGTTTGCGGGTGCAAATATAATATACCGTAAAGCCGTTTTTTCTGTTTTCCCTGTTGCTATCCGCATAAAAGAAGGAGGCGCAGGGAAAACAAGAAGAGGACAGGGAAAAACGCAGGGAAAAAATGAAGATATTTGCAAAGGAACTGAATATATGACTTTTCCTGATTTCACTAGACACTTTTTCTCTTCATTAACTGAATCAGTAGACGGTTGTTTGTTCGTCTTACTGATTTGATAGACACAAGCGAAAAAGCCGTACTGCTTTTGTTGACAGCCGGCAATGCTGGACACG
>JAFUVZ010000060.1 GCA_017471185.1 Bacteroidaceae bacterium | reverse complement strand
GTTCTCATAATGGGGCGTATCAGAAGCAGATTTTTTGCTTCGCTTAATCTTTCCTTCTTTGATTAAGCGTTCTTTCTCTGTACGAATGCGCTCCAGCAATACAGATGCAGGTTCATCATTCGGGTCTTGTGGAACGAGCTTGCCATGGATGGCAAGGTCGAGTATCTTTTGGCGTAATTTCTTTGTATCCATTCTTAATCCTCCTTGCTTTCATCAAACTCTGCAATCCACTCCTTTACCTTTGCTTGCAGCAGAGCCTTGTCGGGTAAATACAACTGATAGGCAGACGCATAGATATTGGCATCTTTTGGCAATGTCAGTTCAACAAGTGCATCATTTTTACGTTCGCAGAGGAGAATGCCAACAGTTGGTTTCTCAAAATCTTGCTTGACATAACGGTCGTAATAGTTGACATACATCTGCATTTGTCCCAAATCCTGATGTGTTAGTTTATCGGTTTTCAGATCAATCAACACGTAGCATTGCAGTAATCGATTGTAAAACACCAGATCTACATAGAAGTGCTGATCGTCAAAAGTAAAACGTTTCTGACGAGCTTCGAATAGGAATCCTTTACCCAGTTCAAGCAGGAACTGTTGCATTTTACTAATGATGGCATTCTCCAGTTTGCTTTCTGAATAAGACACGTCGGGCTTCAGACCAAGAAATTCCAGTGTAAGTGGATTCTTTATGATGTCTGATGGCTTCTCTAAGGTCTGTCCCTCCGTAGCCAAACGCATCACTTCATTCTTATCACGGCTCAGTGCCAACCTTTCATAAAGGCTGCTACCCACTTGCCTACTTAGCTGACGTACACTCCATTGCTGCTGGGCACATTCTATCTCATAGAAACTGCGGGCATCGGGATTGTCGATGCGCATAAGGATGAGATAATGAGACCAGGAAAGAGTGAAAGACTGTTTGTTCTCAGATTTACGAGACGGTGTTTCGGAAATCTCTGGAGAATGATTGCCGGGATTGGGTAAATGCTGTTTATTTTTTTTGTCTTGAATCGGGCCCACACCGTGGACCAAATGTTGATTTTGATGTCCTTCCAATTGGGTCCACACTGTAGACCCAATCTTCTCGTCCTTATATGTCAAATAGAAAAAGCGACACTTTTTCAATGTCTCGACAGACCAACCTTCTCCGTACTTATTAGTCAATCTGGTTGATAAATTCTTCAAAACAGCCTTGCCGTATTGAGCCCGTTGCTCTCCTTGCTGTTCGTCCTCAACAATATAATGTCCAATGCCATAATAGGTGTAAACCATTGTTGTGTCAATGGCAGTCTTAACCCTTTTGTGGGCTAAGTCTATCAATGCTGATATGCGTTCAAACAGAGTATTTTCCCTCAACTGTATATCATTCATGTTTAATCCTCCTTGATATTTGCCATTAACTCTTGCAATTTTGCCACTGCCTTGCTGATATTGTCACTCTTTTGTTGAATTGTTTCCATTAGCTCTGCCAATGTCAGTTCGTCATCGTCATTGGTTTGCTTGATCCAGGAAATATCGAGGCTGGTCTTGTCGCGCTTCAGCAATTCCGAAACAGGATATTTGCGCCAACGACCATTAGGGTTCTCCTCGCTATAGGTCTCTTTTCGCTGGCTGATGTCCTCAGCGTGGTAGCAAGCCACGAAGTCGTCAAGGTGATGGCGCATCATGGGCTTGGTAGCGAGTGTGTGCTTGATGCCTGTGCGGTAATCATAGAACCAGACATCCTTTGTCTGCTCTCCTTTCTTGAAGAAGAGCACATTGGCTTTCACGCCTTGGGCATAGAAGATACCAGTAGGGAGGCGAAGGATGGTGTGCAGGTTGAAGTCCTTCAACATTTCCTTGCGGATGGTTTCACCGGCACCTCCTTCAAAGAGCACATTATCGGGCAATACCACTGCTGCGCGTCCACCATTTTTGAGCATGACCATAATATGCTGCAGGAAATTAAGCTGGTTGTTTTTCGTATCCACATAGAAATCAGGGCGGTCAATATCCACGCTACCTGCCGGACGGGTGCCAAAAGGAGGATTGGCTAAAATCACATCAACCAACTTTTGCGGTTGCTTCTCCAGAGAGTCTTCACAGAGAATCGGACTTCGGTCGGTACCGATACCATGAAGGTAGAGGTTCATGGAAGCTAACGTCACCACAAGGGCCGTATTGTCATAACCCGTAAGGGCTTTCTCACGGAGAAAGTCACGCTTAGCTTTGTCCTGCGACTGGTTCTTCATGTAGTCGTAGGCAGCCAACAGGAATCCACCTGTACCACAAGCGGGGTCGCAGACGGTTTCACCAATCTGCGGACGGGTGACATCCACCATTGCAGAAATCAGGGATCGGGGCGTGAAGTACTGCCCTGCACCGCTCTTCTTGTCCTGGCCGTTCTTCTCAAGGATGCTTTCATAGATCGCACCTTTGACATCACCATCCATTACCAACCACTGCTCTTCATCAATCAGCGTAATAACCTTGCGAAGATAGACAGGCTTGTCAATCTTATTCTGTGCCTTCACGAAGATAGTGCCAATGAGGTTGTCCTCCTCTGACAGTTTCTTTAGTGTCTCTTCATACTGATTGATGAGGTCAAGGCCATCCAGTTCGATAAGGTCTTTCCAGCGGTAACCTTCGGGAATGGCAGAGTCTTCGCCAAAAGTCTCTACATTCTCATCGTCCATTTTCAAGAAAAGGAGATAAGTGAGCTGGGTGATATAATCAGTAAAGCCGATGCCCTGGCCTGATAGAGTCGTGGCCAGTGTCCACACTTTCTTGGTGAGTGATGTCTCTTTATTTGTTGCCATATCTATGATTAAGCTGTTTTTCTATATAATAAAAACTTTGACAATGACACAAGTGCTTCGTCAGCCTGTGACTTACCGCCAAAGGCTTTGATGAGTTGTGCTGCCCGTGTCTTGTCATCGTCTATAATATCCTTGATGGTACAAGCGCCATTAGAAGCTATATAATCCACAATTTGCCTGATAAGGGTTATCTGGGATTCCGTCACTGTACGCTGCACCTGTCCATACCACAGGTTGAAACGCTGCTGTGCTGATGGATATAGGCTTTCCAATGTCTCAATCTGGTGGTTAGCAAAGCGAACCAGCTGAATGATGTTCGTAAGAGCTTCCTTTTCCTCCTTGGTGCTATGCTTCCTAACAGATTGTGGATTAACTATCGTGTAGCAATTCCAAAGCCGAGAAGTCTGGAACTTGTTATTCGCCAGTTTTAGTTTATTCTCCAAATCCTTCAGCGCTGCGTATGTCAGTGGTTCTCCATCATTATTGTAGATTAAGCGTAATGCCTCTATCTCGTCTTGATGCTCGTCGCAATACTTTTCAAAAGCAGAAGTCACTTCCTTGGCTTCCTCCAAGGAGAAACCTTTGGAGATAAGTTGATCTTCCCCAGGCATCAATGTCTCAATAAAGCCTGCGGCAAGAATAAGCAAGTATTGGCGTGCTTCTGGATGATGTGTCAGCGGAGCTACCAACCCCTTTCGCTCAAGGTTCGGCTCATCTATACTTTCATATGGAGGCAGTTCGTTTTTCTCAAAGGCATCAAAGATGGAAGCAGAGATTTCTTGCATTCCGCTATATGCTAACTTCAGGAACTCCTCCCTTTGCTTTTCAGTACATTTATTGTTGATACGAGCAAGTTTTGCTGCTATCAAGCGTAGGTAGTCATCGTTGACATTTCCATGTGTCAGGAGTTCAAGCAAACGTTTGAGCGTGATGGTCTGTACTGGCTCTCCTTCGTCAGGACTTGTTGTAGTCTTCTGGCTTTCTGTCACACCTACAGCATCGACCAGGAAGAAGCAGTCCTTGCTGAAGGCATTTGGTGTAACATTACGCAACTGGTCATCGCCGATGGTGCGGACTCCACGACCTTTCATCTGAATATACAGAGGTTCGGAAGCTACATCGCGCATAAATATCAGGACCTCAAGTGGCTTCACGTCAGTACCCGTTGCCACAAGCGTACAAGTTACGGCAATACGGAACTCCTTGTCGTTGCGAAACTGTCGTATCAACTCGTTACTGTCACCTGCGGAATAGGTTATCTTCTGTACGAACTTATCGTCTGTCCGACCGAACACCTCTTTGGCGATACGCACAATGTTGTTGGCGTGAATCTCGTTCAAAGCAAAGATAAGGGTCTTAGGCAGATAGTCCATGTTCGGTTCGCGTTGTGGGTCGGTGAACATTTCCGTATAAACGGCATCGCGGTATGTCTCCAGCACCAATTTAATCTGAGCCGGGTTGATGACACTGCGGTTCAATTCCTCTTTGGTGTAGTTCTTGGTTTCCTCATTGCGTACCGTCTCCACCTTTCCTGTATAGCGTGTTTCACGCTTGAGTTTGTCGCCCTTCAAGATGGCGCCGCCGTTTTCTGTCGCTTCTGTCTTGATACGATAGACACGGGCATCCACATTCACACCATCCACAATGGACTGCTCTAAGGTGTAATTTACAACGATATTGTTATTGAAGAATGCTTTTGTCTCTGGTACTGGCGTTGCAGTCAAGCCGATGAGTTTGGCTGTGTTGAAATATTCAAGCACCTTCTTCCAGTTGCCATAGATGGAGCGGTGACATTCGTCAATGATAATCAGATCGAAGAAATCTGGCGGGAGCGTCATATTACCTGTCAGCTGAACTTCGCTCGTGGTGGTATCTTCATCGTCATCATCATTATCCACGATTTCCTGCCCAGTAAGAAGAGAGAACAGGCGTTGTATGGTAGAAATAACCACGTTACTGTCGGATGGGACTTTTGCCGATTTCAGTCGGTTGACCGTATAGATGGTGTTAAATGGGTCGCCATTCTCTGTTAGCCGGAACATGCCAAACTCACCCTCTGCCTGCTTGCCAAGGTTGTTTCGGTCAACCAGAAAGAGGATGCGCTTCATGGGAGTGAATGCCAATAAGCGATAGGCAGCCAGACAAGCAGTATAAGTCTTGCCAGCTCCTGTTGCCAATACTATCAACGCTTTTTTCTGTCCATTGCGGAAACTGTTCTCTAATTCTGTAATGGCTTCATATTGGCAGTCACGCAAACCTTTCTTTTGCAGTGTAGGCAAACCTGCATATGGATCTTCTATTCCCAACATCTTTACAATCTCTTTTGGTGTGTGGATCCTGTTGAATTCCTCCAAAAAAGAATCTTCGATGCGGAAATCACGGAAATATGTTTTTTCTCCGTTTGATTGATAGATAAAAGGCAGAGGTCGAGCAATAGCCATGTAGCAATTAGGTACATTCCTGGCGTAACCAGCTGCTTGTTCGCAAACTTTATCAGATTTTGCATCAATTTCCTTCCTTTTTGCTTCAAGCACTCCAACTGCTTTGCCATTAATGAACAAAAAATAGTCAGCTTCTCGGTTACCTTCCAAAAGGCCTTCGCGTATGGCGGCTGCAGTCAGTGTTGGTGAGTAAGAATCTCTATCCACCACTTCCCAACCAGCATCCTTAAACATCTGGTCTATCTTGACTCTCGCTTTTTCTTCTGGCTTCATACTACCATTGTTATATTTCCTTGGCTTTTGCTAACTTCTGATAAGATCAAATTATCCAAAGTCATAGCAAAGGTAGTAATTTTCTCGTAAACAATAAATATTACACTTGGATTTTATGCCAAATTTGAAAGCCTATTATTTAGTCCATTTTTGTTTGCCTAATCTGCTACCTAATGAAGAAGCAAGCTTCATGTTGTAATAAGTATTTTATTATTTTATTTTCGCATTTTAATTCCGCTATTCCGCTAAACTGAGATAATTTATGTACTACAAGTGTTATCGTGGAGGAATTATCGGCGGAATAGCGGAATTGTTTTTGTGCTTTGATGTATAATTAATAGGTAAATCACTTGAAAAGGGAGTTCGTCTTTTGGGCTTTTATACTATTCATACGATGGGGCTGACTTACCAACCCCATTTTCAAGTAAGGTGAAATGCTGCCATGTTGGAATATCTGGCGGGGGTTGTCTTTGCTATAGGTCATAGTAGTGTAGTTTTTATTCTTCATCTTTAGGTTCTTCGGGCAACAGATAGTCACTGGCTTTAGCAGATGAAATTATACTGTGCCCCAACTTGCTTTCTAACTGATTACGTGCAGCTTTTGCCACGCTACCTCCATCTTTCGCCACCTTCTTTTGGGAATTGAAACCTTAGGATCACGCTGTTTGGAGAGTTCTGTAGCTGAAGCCTCTGCTAAGATGTTGAGAGCAATTTCGAGATTGGTCATATTGTCACGCAGATTCTCTTTCTTCAGACCTTTGAATTGTTTGTATTGCTTGGTAGAGAAACCGCTCCACTCACGAGTAATAATATCTGTTAGAGAAGCATATTCCAAGCCTTCCTTTACTCCTGTACGTTTCCATTCGTCGGTAAGTTCTTTTCGCACCTCTATCGATTTTATACGCTGGTTAATCCATGCATCGCTGTAGCCTAAACGCTTATAGTCGATAATAGCTTGATCAATACTTAACTCCGGGTCTTGCATTTGGTCGATGCGCTGACTGGCAACTTGTGCCATCCATTGCTTGAACGGTTCAGCCTTTGGCGAAGGAATTGACTGAATAATACGGAAAAGTTGTTCTGTATCAGCCACATCGGTAAAGCGCATCTTGCCGTCAGACGCTTTCATTTTCAACTGGTGACAATTTGTCACCGTTTCATTCCCCTCTTCTTTTAGTCGTTGCTTAAGCTTATTCCAATACTTTCGGGCAGTTAGGGCATCCTTACTATCAGTAAGTACGCCACACACATCTACTATGGAGAAGTACCACTTCTCTTCCTGGTCGTCCTATGCGGTACGGACTTTGCGTTCTTGGAATAATTGTATAGCTTGTTTCTTAGTCATGATCATAATAGTTAAATTTCAGAATGGCAATAATCTACATCGTCAAAATCCTTCATCGCCACATTCAGCTCATACCTTGGTGATTGTGTCATGCCAAGTCTTGAATTTGAAATGTTGTATGATTTCATGGTATCCCATCCGTCAGTATGCTCAGAATGATTTATCTTTATTTCTTCAACATCTTTCAACTCCTTACGAAGTTTGAAGTAGCCTGACGAACGGAAAAACCAACAACAGCCAAAAAACGGTTGAAGTTGGCCATGCCGGAAGCAATGTACAAAGATAGTCATTAATTTCTAATGAATGGTATGTGAGATGAAAAAACATTTTTTATTTTATTCTCACGTTTTAATTCCGCTATTCCGCTAAAACGTGATAATGTATGTATAACAATAGTTATCTTAGCGGAATTATTGGCGGAATAGCGGAATTATTTTTGTGTTTTTGAGGTGAAAATCTTGAATACATCACCAGAAAATGGCTCTGATCCTTGCACTTTCTACAGAATGTGTTTGCCGTATTGACAGTCTGTCGCTCAGTTTCTGAGTGTAAGGACATCGGCTTCTGACTGACAGTCCCGAAGCTGGGGACGCAGAGTCCCCGCATTGCGGACTGACAGTCCCCTTATGATGGACTGAGAGTTCCCTGCCGTTGGAAAGGCGGGGACTCTGTAGTTTAACGATTATAGTTGACTACTTTTAGTCTTATTCATGAATGTGAGGGTGGGTGAAATCATACTGGCAAACAGTCAGGTAAAATATAACGTTTAACAGCAAAAGCAGACTTGAAATCACGTTCAGAAAGATGCGTTTTCTTAAAGAAAACAGGCTTTTTTCTGCTGGATTTTGTACAGAAACTCCGCTATTCCGCTAATAATTCCGCTATGATAACTATTGTTATATATATGTTTTCTGGATTTAGCGGAATAGCGGAGTTTCTTTTCATGTTACACAATCAATTCTGAGATTTGCTTGTGTGCAGCTTCCGGTAGTCGCGTATGGTACGCCAGGTCATACATATAGGGAACCTTGACGGCATAGTATGACAGTATGCGCTTTGTAAATTCTCCAATGGCTTTGCTGTCATCAGTCCCTAAATAGGCAGCTATGAAGATATTCCAGTGGGCTTGGAGCGTTTCATGTGTAAGGTGAAACAGGTTATCTGCCATCTCTGCTTTCATTCGATTGCAAACTGTCCACATCCATCCTAAGTCCCACTCTGGAGCACCATAGCAGAACTGGCCTACATCAATCCAGAGCGTTCGTTTCCCGTCAGTAATAATGTTGCCGATGTGCAGGTCACCATGCAGGCAGGTCGGCACTTCGTCAACCCTGTCAAGAAAGCTAAACGCACGCTGCTTGAAGTAATCAGGAACCAGATCTTTCTCCAGATAAAAGCGTTTTAGCACCTGTACGATTGATTTCATCCTGCCTGTATCGGCTTTAGTGGCATGAAGCAGCTTGGCCATGCGTGCAAACTCAACGGAAATTTCCTCTAACCGTGAAGGCTCTTCGGAAACAATACGGGTGAAAGAGCGTTTGTGCTTAATCAGTTCGTACTCTGTGCCGACGCGCTCCCCGTCAGTTATCAGGCGGTAAGGCTCCGGTGTTGGCAAGCCCAGTTCGAAAACTATGCGGGCGGTCAGGAATTCTTCTTTTGCCACATCAGCCTCAAAGCCTGGTTTGTAAAGCTTGGCCAAGACATTACGGCTCTTGTGCGAGTAGGTGAGGGCAGTTCCGCCCTCACCAGTCTGAACATATTCGTTCAAGTCTATTGCCTCATAAGTATTCATAAACAATATTCGTTTTACTCAAGATCCGCAAGCTGATATTGACGGCCTCTCAAGCCTTTTCCATACAGGGATTTCATTACTTCCGGAACTTGAATCATCTATATAGTTTGAACACAAAGATATTCAAATTTCTACGGATTAAAAAATAATTTCTTTCATTTCTTGTTCTTTTCCTCTCCAATTACGCATTATTTATGAAGATTACTAAATGCTATGTCTGATGTCACTACATCATCTGCTCATAGGGTGTGTATGGCATCTCGAAAGCATCAGCCACAGCCTTGAAGGTAATCTTGCCGTCGATGACGTTCAGACCTAAGGCAAGGGCATGGTCGTCTTTGCATGCCTGCCTCCAGCCTTTGTCAGCCAGTGCTACAGCGTATGGCAGGGTGGCGTTGGTCAGTGCAAGGGTAGAGGTGTAGGGCACTGCTCCTGGTATGTTTGCCACACAATAATGAATGATGCCGTCAACCTTATAAACGGGCTCGCTATGAGTGGTAGGCCGTGAGGTCTCGAAGCATCCGCCCTGGTCAATCGCCACATCCACCAACACACTGCCTTCCTGCATCAGTTTCAGCATGTCACGCGTGATGAGGTGTGGCGTGGCGGCACCGGGTATGAGAACGGATCCTATCACCATGTCTGTGGCAGGCAGCTCTTTGCGGATGTTAAGCTCCGATGCATAGAGTGTCTTGACATTCTTGGGCAATACCTGTGAAAGGTGGCGAAGGCAATCTAACGAGCAATCGGCAACCGTGACCTCGGCACCCATACCTGCAGCTATGAGGGCAGCGTTGCTTCCTACTCTGCCACCACCTAATATTAACACCTTGGCAGGCAATACGCCAGGGACTCCTCCTAATAAAACGCCCCTTCCACCATGTGGCTTTTCCAGGAAATGAGCACCCTGCTGTACGGCCATGCGTCCGGCTACTTCGCTCATAGGAATCAGCAATGGCAGGCTGCGGTCAGCCTTCTGCACAGTCTCGTAGGCGATGCAGATGGCTCCCGACTTCATCATGGCTTCGGTAAGTTCTCTGTCCGCAGCGAAATGGAAGTAGGTAAAGACCACCTGGCCTTTTCTAACCAATGGGTATTCTGGTTCAATGGGCTCTTTTACCTTCACAATCATGTCTGCTGCGGCATATACCTCGGCGATGTCAGGCAATATCTCAGCCCCAGCCTTGATGTAGTCTTCATCTGCGAAGCCGCTGCCGAAACCTGCTGTATGCTGTACAAATACTTGATGGCCGTGTGCGGTCATCTCTGCGACGCCTGTAGGTGTCATGCCTACCCGGCTTTCATTGTTCTTGATTTCTTTTGGAATACCGATAATCATAATACAAAGGATTTAAGGTTCATGTTTCGATGGGTAAATATACACATTTTATGTGATGGGCGGATGTCTTGACATTATGTTTTTCGGCATTTTTCCTAAAAAATCAGGCGGATGCTTTCATATTAACGGAATAATCAATATTTTTGTGTATGATTTGGATTAGAGTGTACATGAAGAGAATAGTTTCAGCCATCCTGCTCCTTTTGCTCTGTCTTGGTGCAAAGGCTCAGGACGGCACGGATATATACCAGCCGCCGTTTGATTTCCCCATGGTTTTTTCGGGGAATTATGGCGAGATACGCGCCAATCATTTTCATGGTGGACTGGACATTAAGACGCAGGGCGTGACAGGCAAGCCGATCAAGGCGCAGGCTGACGGCTATATCTCACGCATAAGGGTAAACACAGGGTCTGGATATGTGCTGAATGTGACGTATGACAATGGATATTACTTGATTTACCGCCATTTGAGTAAGTTCGCAGGAGTGGTGGATGAAAGGGTAAAACAATGGCAGTATGAACACGAGCAATGGGAAACTGACATCATACCGGAGCCTGATGAGTATCCAGTGAAGGCTGGAGACGTGATTGCTTACAGTGGCAACACGGGGTATTCTTTCGGCCCTCATTTACATTTGGATGCTGTGGAGGTTAAGACAGATGAGTTTGTTGACCCCCTCCCGTTTTTCCGTCTTACTGTGAAAGACCATACTCCTCCGTCTGCTGAAGGCTTTATGGTGTTCCCGCAAAGAGGAAAAGGTGTGGTGGATGGACAGACGAAAAACAAGGCTTATCCGGTATCGCCACAGCAGCCCATCACAGCCTGGGGGGAGATTGGCGTTGGCCTGAAAGCCTATGACCACATGGAGACGGTTAATAACCGTTATGGGGTAAAACTGGTGGTGCTGACCGTAGATGGTGAGGAAACTTTCAGAAGCGATGTGTCACGATTTGCGGAAAGTGAGCATAGATACATTAACTCATGGACAGACGGGCAATACATGAAGTCGTTTATAGAGCCGGGGAACAGATTGCGGATGCTGAAGGCTTCAAACGGAAACCGCGGATTGCTGACAATAGATGAGGAACGGCCATATAAGCTGGTTTATACCATGACTGACGGGTTGGGTAATTCCTCAGAGGTTTCATTTACCATTATTGGCAAACGGCAGGAGTTGCCGGTGGAAGACGCTGATGGGCTGCAGGTGTTCCGCTGGGATGAGGTAAACATATTGCAACAGCCGGGCATTGACCTGGTGGTTCCGCGAGGCAGGCTGTATGACGACTTGCCTTTGGACTATGTGGTAAGTAAAAACGCCCGGGATGTAGCGTTTACTTATCAATTAAGCAGGCGGACAATGCCTTTGCATGACTATGCAGACTTGAGCATTGGATTGACACAGGTGCCAGTGGATGATATGACAAAGTACTATGTGGCTGGTATTGACAGCAAGGGCAAACGCTATAGTCTGGGTGGTCACTTTGAGGATGGATATATGAAGGCTAAAGTAAGGGAGATTGGCACTTTTACCGTTGGAGTCGATACGATACCGCCAGTGGTGAAACCCTTGAATCCACAGCAATGGGCCAGGAGTGGTGTTGTTACCCTCGAAGTGAAAGATGAACACACAGGCATAAGCTCTTACAAGGGAACGATAGACGGGCAGTATGCTTTATTTGGCAAATATAACTCTGTAAACAACCATATCGTGTGCTATCTGGATCCTGACCATGTGAAGAAAGGAGGGAAGCATGAGCTGGTGTTTACTGCTGTTGATGAATGCGGAAACGATGTGACAGAAAAATATAATTTTACATGGTAAATATGAAAAGACTTGGATTTACATTGTTGGCTGTTATGGCAGCCACACTCAACGCCTTGGCGTGTACCAACCTGATTGTCGGCAAGAACGCTTCTGCTGACGGCTCGGTGATGATCTCTTATTCTGCCGACTCTTACGGCATGTTTGGATTCCTCTATCATTCTCCCGCAGGGAAGCATGAGAAGGGTGAGATGATTGATATTTACGACTGGGATTCAGGTGAGTATCACGGGCAGATTGCGCAGGTGGCGCAGACCTACAATGTGGTGGGCAATATGAACGAGTTCCAGGTTTCCATTGGTGAGACAACCTTTGGCGGGCGTGAAGAGCTGGTGGACAAGAACGGTATCATAGACTATGGTTCTTTGATTTATATAGCCTTGCAGCGTTCACGTACTGCTCGTGAAGCGATACGCATCATGACAGACCTTGTACAGGAATACGGCTATGCCAGCAGCGGTGAGTCATTCTCTATCGCTGACCCCAACGAAGCATGGATTATGGAAATGATAGGCAAGGGTACCGGTGTCCGCGGTGCCGTATGGGTAGCGGTAAGGATTCCAGACGACTGTATTGCCGCTCATGCTAACCAGAGCCGCATCCATAAGTTCAATATGGATGACAAAGAAAACGTCATGTATGCCTCAGACGTTATTTCTTTTGCCCGTGAAAAAGGATATTTCAACGGTGTAAACAAGGATTTTGACTTTGCCAATGCCTATAATCCTTTGGATTTCGGTGGCGTGCGCTATTGCGAGGCACGTGTGTGGAGCTTCTTCAACCGTTATACCGACCGTGGTGACGAATTCCTTCCTTATATTCAGGGAGCTACTACAGAGCCAATGCCTCTCTATCTGCGTCCTAACAAGAAGCTCACGCTGCAGGATGTGCAGAATATGATGCGAGACCACTATGAAGGGACGGCTCTTGATATCACTCAGGATGTAGGTGCTGGAGCTTACCATACTCCATATCGTCTCTCACCACTTTCATTTGAGGTGGATGGACAGCAGTATTTCAATGAGCGCCCGATATCAACACAGCAGTCGGCCTGGGTGTTCGTGTCACAGCTCCGTAGTGATTTGCCTGATGCTGTGGGAGGTGTGTTCTGGTTTGGTTGCGATGACGCTAACATGACGGTCTATACTCCTGTTTATTGCTGCACAGATGTGGTGCCGGCTTGTTATCAAGAAGGCATTGACGGAGCAAATGACGTGACCTTCTCTTTCAATTCCGCTTTCTGGGTAATGAACTGGGTTGCCAACATGGTTTATCCTCGTTATGATCTGATGATTGAGGATGTGAAGGCTATCCGGGGTGAGCTGGAAGGTACGTTCTTTGATGCCCAGGGTGCGGTTGAGGCTACAGCCCTTGCCCTTTATCAGCAGAGCCCTGAAAAAGCGAAGGCATACCTTACCAACTATAGTAATATGGTGGCTCAGAATACGATTGACACCTGGAAGAAGTTAGGCGAGTATCTGGTGGTGAAATATAATGATGGCGTTATCAAACGTATGCCAGCCACAACCTTTATCGGTAAGCATTCCGCTCAGCCAGACCGCAAGCTGGTTCGCCCAGGATTCCCTGAGGAGTTCAAGAGAGAAATCGCTCGTCAGACAGGTGACCGATACAAAATTATTGAACGTTGAGAATTAATATAATAAAAACTATCATGGAAAACCAAGAATTAATCAAGCAGGTGACTGAGAGAGCCCAACAGTGGCTTACCCCGGCATACGATGCCGAAACTCAGGCTGAAGTAAAGAGAATGCTGGACAATCCTGACAAGACGGAACTGATAGAGTGCTTCTATCGCGACCTGGAATTTGGTACAGGCGGCCTTCGTGGCATCATGGGGGCTGGCACCAACCGTATGAATATCTATGTGGTGGGGGCTGCTACTCAGGGATTTGCTAATTATCTGAAGAAGAGCTTCAAGGACAGGGATCAGATTTCCGTGGCTATTGGCTATGACTGCCGTAATAACAGTGACCTTTTCGCTAAGAAGTCGGCTGACATCTTCTCTGCCAATGGAATCAAGGTTTATCTCTTCGACGATATGCGTCCTACTCCGGAGATGAGCTTCGCTATCCGTCACTTGGGCTGCCAGGCTGGTATCAACATTACTGCTTCTCACAATCCTCGTGAGTATAATGGATATAAGGCTTACTGGGAAGATGGCGCACAGGTGCTGGCTCCTCATGACAAGGGTATCATCGATGAGGTTGGCAAGGTAAAGGTAGAGGATATCAAGTTTGAGGGAAATCCTGCCTTGATAGAAATCATCGGTGCAGACATCGATAATATCTACTGGGACAAGGTGCATTCTATCTGCATTGACCCTGAAGTGATTAAGCGTCAGAAGGACCTGAGTATCGTTTACACTCCACTGCATGGAACAGGAATGAACGGCATCCCTCAGTCATTGAAGCTGTGGGGCTTCGAGAACGTTCATTGTGTGCCAGAGCAGATGGTGAAGAGCGGAGACTTCCCGACGGTAGTTAGCCCGAATCCTGAGAATGCTGAGGCTCTGACACTTGCCATCAAGCTGGCGAAGGAAATAGATGCAGATATCGTTATGGCAAGTGATCCGGATGCTGACCGCGTGGGTATGGCTTGCAAGAACGACAAGGGCGAATGGGTACTGATCAATGGTAACCAGACTTGCCTGCTGTTCCTGTACTATATCATCACTAACCGTAAGAAGTTAGGTAAGATGGTGGGCAATGAGTTTGTCGTGAAGACCATTGTGACTACAGAAGTAATCCGTCAGATTGCCGAGAAGAACCATATTGAGATGCGCGACTGCTATACTGGATTCAAGTGGATTGCTCGTGAGATCCGTCTGTCAGAAGGCGTGAAGCAGTATATCGGCGGTGGCGAGGAGAGCTATGGCTTCCTGGCTGAGGATTTTGTTCGCGATAAGGATGCCGTATCAGCATGTTCTCTGCTGGCTGAGATTTGCGCATGGGCTAAAGACCAGGGCAAGACGCTGTATGAGGTGCTGATGGATATCTATCTGGAATACGGATTCTCTAAGGAGTTTACCGTGAATGTTGTGAAGCCGGGTAAGAGTGGCGCGGAAGAAATTCAGCAGATGATGGTGAACCTGCGTCAGAACAGTCCGAAGGAACTGGCTGGCTCTAAGGTCGTGCTGGTAAAGGACTATAAGACGTTGAAGCAGACTGACGGCGAAGGGCATGTGTCTGATATAGATATGCCTGACACTTCTAACGTACTCCAGTTCTATACAGAAGACAATACCAAGGTGAGCGTGCGCCCATCCGGAACAGAACCTAAGATCAAGTTCTATATGGAGGTGAAGGGTACTCTCAAGAGTGCAGCCGACTATGTAGAGGCTGATGCTGCGGCAGCTAAGAAGATTGAGGCTGTACGTGCATCACTTGGCATTTGAGGACATTGAACATTGAGCATTGAACATTGAACATTATCCTTATGGTTTAAAAAAGGCATAAGGGGAATTGTTCAATGTTCAATGTTCAATTGTCAATTTCTGATACGCCAACCTTTCATCACCGTTTAGCAGATAAATGATGCCGCAATATTTGAAGCCATGCTTCAGCAAGTTATGCTGCATGATATGGTTGTCACGGTGAGTGTCAATCCTGATATTGCCGGTAATTCTAAAGCAGTAGTCCATGACAGCGGCGAAAACGCCGTGACTGTCAGGCGTACTGGCTATGCGATGAATCACGTAATAGGGCAGAGTAGTGTCTGTCCATGCTCCCTCATATATATTAAAATAGGTGGGATCAGGACCTGGGATGAAGGCGAATGTGCCGATTGCTTTCCCGTCTTGCAGACAAATGTAGCTGTTCCCATGAGCAATATCATGCTGAATCATGGCTGCTGAAGGGCTGTCTCCGCTCCATTGATGCATGTTTCCGTCAGAACGCATAATTCTTCTTCCGTCTTCTATCAGCGACAGGATGTCAGCCAGATTATCATTCGTTGACTGTCGTATTTGTATGTCTCCCATATTCTTGCAAGATTTTCAATATCCGGTGCGAAGATAATAAAAAAACAGAGAGCTTCACAGCCCTCTGCCCGATATGTTTTTATTATTTGCAATTATTTTCTCTTTTTAAGCAAGCTCTGTCTGCTCTGTCAGTAGCTTCTGCAGCTTGCTCTTCAACACTTGGCACATGGTGCCGTTACCCATTCTCTGATAACGTTCAATGCGATACTTCAGCATTGAAATGGTGTTTGCATTCTTAGTCATATTAACCTCCTTTTTTAAGTCTTCCATCATTCAGAAGACCAGTTAAACAATCTTTTTATCTCTCTATTGCGCTGCAAAGGTAAGCATAATATTTGAGAAAATATGTTGTTCAGCATAAAATTTACGCTTTTTAACGGAACTTGTGCTTGTTGATGGGAAAATAACATGCAGCGGCAATCATAAATTATGTAAAATAGTCACTTAATATCAAACAAATGATTATCTTTGCATCTGTAAACAAGCGGCACGTTTGGTGTCTGGCTTTGAAGTGAAATTAATGTCTAATTATTAAAACAGAGTAATTATGAATGAAGATTTGAGGAAGCCGCTCGATGATGAGGCTTTAGACGAAGTAACCGGTGGCGCAGGCAAGATGCGTGTCGTGTTAAAGAATAAGAAGACTGGTGAAATTACTGGCAAAGTTATCAATGCGCCTAAGAAACAACCTTAAAAATGTCTTCGGTTAACAGATAGTGGGGATGGTTTCGTGCAGAAACATCCCCTTTCTTTTAGAGACCATAAACTTTCGGTACTCTTCCGTCACTACCTTCCACTAAACTGAGGAACATCAGGCTCATAGTTCTTGTGAACCGTAATGTCAACTGTCTCTGCATTGAACTTCAAGGTTACATCCAGCGCACTGATCCAATTTACATACTGGAGGTTAATCCGCAGGGTGTTGCCTGATGTCCAGCCATAGCTGGCTGCTACGGCAAAATCACCCTCTATGCCCTTAAACTTCTGCTGTGCATTCATCGAGTAGGGAGGACGTGCGGCTGTCCAGGTGGTACACCACTGGCGGAATCCTGCCTGCAAGTCACTGCGAATGCCCTGGTCGTTGGTGATGCTGACAGTCATTCCTTTGTCATTGGGGGTAATGCTGAGAGACTTCCAACCGAACTGATTGTCGGAAAGCTGGAAGGTCTTGCCTGCAACCCGCTTGATGGCATTGCCCTTGGCCTTGCCCGGCACGGTGGGGTAACGGTAATCAGACAGCTTCTTTTGCAATGCCTGATAGTCCTTACCTGATTCTATAGGATTGGATTTAACCACAGGTGCCAAAACCCTGGATACCACCCACGGATTGGGACTGTTGCTGCACTGCGTGATAACCACCACCATATCTTGCACAGGCATCACCACGATGTACTGCCCAAATCGTCCGTCTGCACGGAAAGCCCCGTCAGTAGAAGCCTGCCACATCTGATAGCCGTAGTTTCTGCCATCGCCGGTATCAATGTGATTGGTCATCATTAGGCTCACCCATGATTCACTCAACAGCTGTTTGCCGTTCCACTGGCCTTTCTGCAACAATAGCTGTCCCATCTTGGCCAGGCTTTCCGGTTGCAGATAAAGGCCCCAGCCACCGGTGATGATGCCTTCAGGGCTCAGTTCCCATGACACCTTATTTATATGAAGGTCAGCAAAGATCTTCTCCTGCAGATATTCCAAAACCGTCTTTCCTGTGACTTTCTGCACGATAGCACTGAGCATATAGGTGCAGAGAGAGTCGTACTTGAAAATCTTCCCTGGTGTGCTGACTGGCTTGGCCAGCAAGGGCTTGAGCCAATAGGTGTTCACTTCACGGAGACTTCCGTCTGGCTGAATGCCCGAAGCCATGATGAGCAGGTCGTGAACCGTCATGTCTGCCAGCTCATGGCTCACTTCCTCTGGTAATGACTCTGGGAAGAAAGCAGCCACACGGTCGGTGACACGCAGCAGGTTAGCGTCAACAGCCAGACCTACGGCTGCACTCACGAATGTCTTGGAACAGGAATACAGCGTATGCTGGTATTCTGCCTTGAACGGCTCGGGATAGACTTCGGCAATGACTTTGCCGTGACGCATCACCATTACACTATGTATGTCGGTTTGAGGGATGCTGAAAAGCGAGTCGAGCAATGTCGAAATAGCATGAGATGGCACACCTTCTGCCTCGGGCGTAGAGCGGGGCAGCTCGTTTGTCTGAGCATAAGCCACCTGACAGAAATACAGGCTGGCGGTTAGAATCAATAATAAATGCTTCTTCATGGCGTTTATGATATTATTTTGTTGCGAATATAAAGAGATTCGGCTAAAAAACATAATAAAAAGGGATAAATGTTTGGCAGTTTGTTTGAAATCGAGTAAATTTGCATCGGATTTAAAAGAATAATATGAAATATACGCTGGCACATCATCACCATCATCATCCTGACGAATAGTTTCGGTGGGCGAAGTGGTGTATGTGTATGTAAACATAAAGTAAGGGCTTGCCGAATGATGAATGCGGTAAGCCTTTTTTGGTAATTTATAAGGATATGTTAAGAATAGCTGTACAATCTAAAGGACGTCTGTATGACGAGACGATGTCGTTCCTGGCGGAATCAGACATCAAGCTGAATTTGAGTAAACGAACACTTCTGGTGCAGTCGGGCAACTTCCCCTTGGAAGTACTCTTCCTGCGTGATGACGATATACCCCAGACGGTGGCAAGCGGAGTGGCTGATATCGGCATTGTGGGGGAAAACGAATTTCTGGAAAGAGAGGAAGATGTAGAGGTCGTGAAGCGTCTGGGCTTCAGCAAGTGCCGCTTGTCATTGGCGGTGCCTAAAAACGTGGATTATCCGGGTGTGCAATGGTTTGAAGGCAAGAAGATAGCCACCAGTTATCCGCATATCCTTCGCAAGTTCCTGTCAGAAAAAGACGTAAACGCTGAAATTCACGTCATCACAGGTTCGGTGGAAATCAGTCCGGGCATCGGACTGGCTGATGCCATTTTCGATATCGTCAGCTCCGGCTCTACCTTGGTAAGTAATCATCTCAAAGAGGTGGAGGTGGTGATGCAGAGCGAGGCACTGCTCATCGGTAATCGTCAGATATCGGTCGAGAAGCGTGAAATCCTGGATGAACTGCTGTTCCGCATTGATGCCGTGAGGGCGGCGGAGGATAAGAAGTATGTGCTGATGAACGCGCCGAAAGATAAGCTTGACGAAATCATTGCCGTATTGCCTGGCATCAAAAGCCCTACGGTGATGCCGTTGGCTGAAGAGGGATGGTGCTCTGTGCATACGGTGCTCGACCAGAAGCGTTTCTGGGAGATTATAGGTAAGTTGAAAGACCTGGGTGCACAAGGTATTCTGGTGATTCCGATTGAAAAGATGATAGTGTAATAGTTACGGGCTTATAAATATGAAACTGATTGAATTCCCAGAGAGGAAAGATTGGAAGGAACTGTTGAAGAGGCCATTGATGGATACCGCAAGGCTGCATGATACAGTGCGGGGTATCATCAACAGCGTGAAGGAAGAAGGCGACAAGGCCGTATTGCGGTTTGAAGAGACGTTCGACCATGTAAGGTTGGAATCACTGGCAGTCTCCGAGCATGAGATAGCCGAAGCGGAAACATTGCTGACGGATGAGCTGAAAGAGGCTATCTTGTTGGCGAAGGAAAACATCAGCCGCTTCCATGCTGCCCAGCGCTTTGCCGGTGTCAAGGTAGAGACGCAGCCAGGCGTGATGTGCTGGCAGGAATCTGTGCCCATCGAGAAGGTAGGCCTGTATATTCCTGGCGGAACGGCACCCCTGTTCTCTACGGTACTGATGCTGGCTGTGCCAGCCAAGATAGCCGGATGCCAAGAGATTGTGCTGTGTACTCCGCCTGCGCGTAACGGCAAGGTACATCCTGCCGTGCTGTATGCTGCTAAGGTATCTGGTGTCAGTCATATATATAAGGCAGGCGGTGTGCAGGCTATTGCCTCTATGGCTTACGGAACTGAGACTGTGCCTGCTGTCTATAAGATATTCGGACCCGGCAACCAGTATGTGATGGCGGCCAAGCAACTGGTAAGCATGGCTGATGTGGCGATTGATATGCCTGCCGGACCTTCTGAAGTGCTGGTGCTGGCAGATGATACTGCCAACCCTGTGTTTGTGGCTGCTGACCTGCTGAGCCAGGCGGAGCATGGAGTTGACAGTCAGGCGGTGCTCGTCACCACTTCCATTGACTTGCAGCAAGCCGTAAAAGCGGAAGTGGAGCGTCAGCTGGAGGCGTTGCCTCGAAAGGAGATTGCAGCAGCGGCGTTGGAAAACAGTAAGCTGATTGTGGTGAAGTCAATCAATGATGCCATTGAAATCACCAACGAATATGCCCCTGAACACTTGATTATCCAGACGCGCGGCTATAGGGAAGTGGCGAAGCGTATTGTCAATGCCGGCTCTGTGTTCTTAGGGAAATATGCTTGTGAAAGCGCGGGCGATTATGCGTCAGGAACCAATCATACTTTACCGACCAATGGCTATGCCAAGGCATACAATGGGGTGAACCTCGACAGCTTCTGCCGTAAGATTACTTTCCAGGAAATTACCGCTGAAGGCATAGGGCGTATAGGAAAGGCCATTGAGGTGATGGCTGAGAACGAACGTCTGGATGCTCATAAGAATGCCGTAACGGTGAGGTTAATGAATAATGGAGACTTTTTGGAGCATGGGGCATGGAGCATGATTAATAATCTGGTTCGTGAGAACATCCGTAACCTGGCTCCTTATTCCTGTGCCAGAAACGAATATAGCGGGAAAACGGCAAGCGTGTTCCTCGATGCCAATGAGAATCCCTATAATGGTCCGATAAACCGTTATCCCGATCCTTTGCAGTTGGAACTCAAGCAGATGATATCTAAGGTAAAGGGCGTGAAAGAAGACAATATCTTCTGCGGCAACGGAAGTGACGAGGCGATAGACCTGGTTTATAGAATCTTCTGTAATCCAGGCTTGGACAACGTCGTTGCGATTGACCCCAGCTATGGCATGTATCAGGTCTGTGCGGATGTGAATGATGTGGAATATCGCAAAGTGACGCTTTCTTCAGATTTCCGGTTCTCTGCCGATGAGATGCTTCAGGCGGCAGACAGCCATACCAAACTGATGTTTGTCTGCACTCCTAACAATCCTACAGGCAATGACATGGATCATGCCGAGATAGAAAAACTGCTTGGCGGGTTTAGGGGTATGGTGATAGTGGACGAGGCTTATTGTGATTTCTCAGAACAGCCCTCTTTTACCCGGTTGTTGGACAAATACCCTAATCTGATAGTCCTGCAGACTTTCTCGAAAGCCTGGGGGTGTGCCGCTATCCGCTTGGGCATGGCGTTCGCTTCAGAAGAGATTATCGGCTTGTTTAACAAGGTGAAATATCCGTATAATGTGAATCTGCTCACGCAGCGTCAGGCCATGGAGGCCTTGGACAATGCCAGCCGGACACAGGAATGGGTGAGGGAACTGAAGGCGGAACGTAGCAGGCTGATGGCGGCGTTTGAAAAACTGCCTGTCACCGTAGAGGTGTATCACTCTGACGCCAACTTCTTCCTGGCCCGCGTAACGGATGCCAATGCCATCTATCATTATTTGGTTGATAAGGGCATCATCGTGAGGAACCGGAATACGGTGACGCTTTGCGGCAACTGCCTGCGTATAACGGTAGGTACTCCAGGGGAGAACAATGCTTTGCTGGAAGAACTTGGGAACTATAATTGATTTAAGTTTCGGAAGTAATGAAAACCCCGTATGGAAACGGCCTGAAAGGCCAAGGAGCGATTAGCCCGGGGCATCGCCCCGGGTATAAGGATGCAGTTAGGTTCGCCCTGAAAGGGCAAAAGCCTTACCTTGTCCTTTATGCTTTTGCCCTTACAGGGCGTAAATTACACATCACATCTGCCCCAGGGCGTTGCCCTGGGCTATGTGCTTACTGGCCTTTCAGGCCGTCAATATTAGCTTCCGAAACATCTATAATTGATAAAGGAGAAAGGAATGATGGAAAATGTTCAGCTTAAAAAGCGTTTGCTTTTTATTGATCGTGACGGAACGCTGGTGATAGAGCCACCTGTGGATTACCAGTTGGATGCGTTTGAGAAACTGCAGTTCTATCCTAAGGTGATGAAGAACCTGGGGTTTATCCGTAGTAAGCTCGACTTCCGCTTCGTAATGGTTACAAACCAGGATGGGTTGGGCACGGAATCGTTCCCCTCAGGAACTTTCTGGCCGGTGCATAACTTAGTGATGAAGACCCTGGAAGGAGAGGGCATCACCTTTGATGAGGTGTGCATTGACCCGTCAATGCCGGAGGATCATTCCCCCAACCGAAAGCCTCGCACGGGGATGCTGAAGCATTATCTTGACAACCCTGAATATGACCTGGTGAATAGCTTCGTGATAGGTGACAGGGCAACAGACGTTGAGCTTGCTAAGAACCTGGGATGCAAGGCTATTCTCTTGCAACCTGATGACACCTGCCTGAAGGGACGGGAAGACTTACAGGGATGTTGTGCCTTGGCTACAGACGACTGGGACAAAGTGGCTGAGTTCCTTTTTGCCGGTGAACGTAGGGCTGAAGTGAGGCGGACTACCAAGGAGACGGATATTTTCGTCTCATTGGATCTGGATGGGCACGGGACGTGTGACATCCAGACGGGATTGGGCTTCTTCAACCATATGCTGGAACAGATCGGCAAGCACGGCAATATCGACTTGACCATCCATGTAAAAGGCGACCTCTGTGTTGATGAGCACCATACCATTGAAGATACAGCGTTGGCTTTGGGAGAATGCCTGCATAAAGCGTTAGGCGATAAGAGGGGCATAGAACGCTATGGATTCTCGTTGCCTATGGATGATTGCCTTTGTCAGGTGTGTCTGGATTTTGGCGGTCGTCCCTGGCTGGTGTGGGACGCTGAGTTCAAGCGTGAGAAGATAGGGGAGATGCCTACGGAGATGTTCCTGCATTTCTTCAAGTCGCTGAGCGATGCAGCCAGGATGAACCTGAACATTAAGGCAGAAGGACAGAACGAGCACCACAAGATCGAGGGCATCTTCAAGGCGTTGGCCAGGGCATTGAAGATGGCAGTCCGCCGTGATATCTATCATTACGAATTGCCCTCTTCAAAAGGTAGCCTTTAGGGCCTTGCCTTAGTTAAACTCTCTGGCAAGTCCTCCTTCGCTGGTTTCCTTATACAGTGACGGAATATCGTGACCGGTCTTGTTCATCACATCTACAACGCGGTCGAAGGATACACGGTGATGTCCATCGGTAAATGAGGCATAGACATTGGCATCCAAGGCACGGGCAGCAGCGTATGCGTTGCGCTCGATGCAGGGAATCTGCACCAGCCCGCATACAGGGTCGCACGTCATGCCCAAGTGATGCTCCAGACCCATTTCCGCCGCATACTCTATCTGCGACGGACTGCCTCCGAATAACTGGCAGGCAGCGGCGGACGCCATGGCGCAAGCCACACCGACTTCGCCTTGGCAACCTACGTCAGCGCCGGATATGGATGCGTTTTCCTTGACAATATTACCAATGAGACCTGCTGTAGCCATGGCTCGCAAGATGCGTTTCTCACTGAAGTCATGGGTCAGATGAAGAGAGTAAAGCACCGCCGGAAGCACACCGCAGCTGCCACAAGTGGGAGCTGTAACTATCTTGCCGCCAGAGGCATTCTCTTCACTGACAGCCAAGGCGTATGCGAACACCATACCTCTGGAGCGTAAAGTGCCCTGGTAGCCTTTTGCCCTGATATAGTAGGTGATGGCCTTGCGCCTGAGATTCAGAGGACCTGGCAAGACACCTTCTGCGTCCAGTCCACGCTCAATGGCCTCCTTCATCACGTTCCATGCTTCACGCAAATAGTCCCAGATATCCTCGTCTTCATATTTGGCTACATATTCCCAATAGCTGCGTCCTGTGCGCTCACACCATTCCAGGATGTCGGTAAGCATCGTCATCGGGTAGATGTCACCCACATTGTTCAGCCCCACGGGACCGTCCTCCGTTTCCAGTGCGCCACCGCCCACGCTATAGACTGTCCAGCTCTCGGTGATATGCTCGTCCTTATCCAAGGCTTTAAAATTCATGCCGTTAGGATGAAAGGGAAGAAACGTTTTCGGCTCCCATACAATTTGCACAGGCGCAACAGGCTCCAGCTCCTCACAGATAGCTTCATCCGTGAGGTGTCCCTTTCCCGTTGCAGCCAGGCTTCCGTATAGAGTGACCTTAAAGCGAAAAGCGTCAGCATGACGCTCCTTGAATATCTGCGCCGCCAGCTTGGGGCCCATCGTATGACTGCTCGATGGCCCCACGCCAATGCGATATATTTCCTTGATACTTTTCAAAACCTGAATAACTATAAACTTGTAACACTTAGCTCGTGACCCGTAACTACTCAATGATCGTCATCTCGTTTATCAGACGCTGCGCATTGCCCAACTTCTCGATTACGAACAGCACGTAGCGTATATCCACGGCGATGCAACGCTGCAGGTTATCGTCGAAATTAATGTCACCGCTTAGAGACTCCCAGTTGCCATCGAAAGCTATACCGATCAGTTCCCCATTGTCGTTCATCACGGGACTGCCAGAGTTACCGCCGGTGATGTCGTTGGTAGTCAGGAAACAGGCAGGCAATGATCCGTCCTTCATGGCATAACGGCCGAAGTCACGCTTCTGTAAAAGCTCTTTCAGCTTAGCAGGTACCACAAACTCAGGGTTAGTGGGGTCTTCCTTCTGCAACACACCGTCGCCCGTAGTATAATACTTGTAATGAACGCCATCCTTAGGGTCGTATGACTTCACGTTACCATAGGTAAGGCGCATGGTGAAGTTGGCGTCAGGATAAGAAGGGGCAGGCTGCTTCATCTCGCCGAGACCACGGATGAAGGCTTTGTGCAGCAGCGACAAGTCTTCTGTCTCACCATAAACATCTATGGCTTTTGAAATGCAGCCCATAGTGGAACTTACAAAAGCCAGTGACGGATCTCTGTCGATAGCCTTGACGGTAGGTTTCCTGAGGAATTTCTCTAAGTTGGCCTCGTTGGCTAAGATAGAGTTGTTGTAAATGTTGTCAACATACGCATCTACGTTTCCTTTGAAATCACGCTGTATGGTCTGGTAGAAGCTGGGCAGCTCGTTGCTGCTGAGCGCTTTCTCTAATGCGGGAATCATGGCCTTAGCCACCTGGCGGTCCACCTCATGGTCATAGTCCTTGTTGTGGATGCGTGCGTATTGTGCGCGAATCAGCTCCTTGGCTTCTGCTATAGCGGCATTGTCCTTGTTGCTGATAGCCTCCTTCATCTTCTTCATCGGCTCTTCGGGAGTCCTGAACTCTATGGCGCTGTAAAATTCGCTCAGGTAGTCTATCTGGCGTGCCACGGGGATAGACTTTTCCACGATACCGTTGATTCTATCTACCACGCCTTCATACTCTGGCTTGCCCTGTGCAAAGGCTTTAAACTGCCTCTCCACCTCAGCTTTAGCTTCCAAAACCTTATTGTCGGCAATGGCTTGGTTCATGCCGATGGAGTTTTTCCAGTAGTTGCTGCTGCCTGCGAACTTGCTGGCATACTGGATGCGTGTCTTGTCGCTCTTGGCCATAGCCTCGCGCAGCACATCTAAGCGCACGGTACGCATATCGATACGGGCCTGGTTGGTGGTGTACATACGCTCAGTAACCTCAGATTCCGTGAGGTAACGGCTGGTGCTGCCGGGGAAACCAAGTATCATGGCGTAATCGCCCTCGTCCAGACCCTTGATGGAAATCTTCAGGTGCTGCGGGGTCTTCAAGGGCACATTGTCTGGAGAATAAGCCGCAGGCTCTCCGTTCTTATCAGCGTAAATGCGGAAAACGGAGAAGTCGCAGGTATGGCGCGGCCACATCCAGTTGTCTGTCTCACCGCCAAACTTACCGATGCTCTGAGGAGGGGCGGCCACCATACGCACATCGGTATATACTTTGTAATAAATGAGGTAGAACTTGTTGCCTGCGTAGAAAGGCAGGGCCTGTGCCACGATGCCGGGTTTGCCGTTCAGGTCACTCTTGGCCAGCTCTTCTTCCGCCAGCTTGTTCAGGTAAGGGCGTGTCAGCGAGTTTATCTCTGTCACGGTGCCGTTCTTAATCTGCTCATTCACCAGGTCTGTGATATCTACGATACGGTGAACGAAGCGGAATGACAGGCGCTCGTTGGGCAGCTCGTCAGCCAGCGTGGGAGCCCAGAAGCCATCGGTCAGATAGTCGTGTTCTACGGAGCTGTGTGCCTGTATGGCCCCGAATCCGCAGTGATGGTTGGTCAGCACCAGGCCGTCGCCAGAAATAATCTCACCCGTGCAACCGCCTCCAAAGATGCCTACCGCATCCTTCAGTGATACTCCGTCGGGATTATAGATGTCTGAAGCCTCGAGCTTCAGGCCTTGTCTCTTCATCATGTCTATACTGTTCTGCTGCTGCATCAGCTGCAGCAGCCACATGCCTTCGTCGGCTTTGGCAACCATACCGCAAAGTGTAGTAAATGCTACATAAATTAATACTTTCAGTTTCATTCTCTAAAGATGCTTAAATTTTTTACAAAGATAATACATTTATTTGAATAAAGCAATATCTTTGCGGCATATCAGCATAAACATTAAGTGGTTATGGACAAAAATACATTTGGTGGAATATTCCTGGCGGTATGCCTGGCTGCGGCGTTAGCTTCCTGTAGCAGCGCTTACCAGATAACCGGCAAGTCTGACATCAACAGTCTTGACGGGAAGAAGCTGTACCTCAAGACGCTCTCTCAAAACGGCTGGGTGCCTGTTGACTCGGCTTCCGTTGAACACGGTCTGTTCTCAATGGAAGGCGTGTCTGACTCTACCATCATGGTGTCACTCTACATGGATGACGAGAGCATTATGCCGCTTATCCTCGAAAACGGATTCATTCAGGTTTCCGTCATGACAGGTGACTTGCGTGCCTCAGGCACCCCTCTTAACAATGCGCTCTATAACTTCATCGACAAGCGTAACCAGCTGGAACAGCAGCTTAACAGCCTGGACAGGCGTGAGGCGCAGATGGTGATGAATGGCGCTAACATTGATGAAGTGCATGCGCAGATACAGAAAGAAGGAGAGGAACTGAACCGTAAGATGAACGATTATGTCATTTCTTTCATTAAGGATAATTACAACAATGTGCTGGGACCGAGTGTGTTTCTGATGATGTGCGGCTCCATGCCTTATCCTCTTATGACTGATGAGGTGGAGAACATTGTGCGCAGTGCCCCGGTTTCATTCAAACAACATCCTATGGTGCAGGAATTCTTAGAGAAAGCCCATGAAAACATGCGGCTGATGGAAGAACACCAGCGGTTGCAGCAGAATATTGCTGAGAAAGAGCGTGCCGCCGCCAATGCCAATGCCGCCAACCAGTAACGGGATGGCGGAGGCATCTCAATGAATAAGCCCCTCAGCTTGCATGGCAAAGCCTTTCGTCGGAGGCTCTGCCGACCGCAGTCTGCCTTGCTGAAGCTCCCTGTGGGATGAGCCGGAGCCTTCTTCCGGTGTCCGCAGTGTCTGCCATGAGCCGCCGTAATGCCTCCCGTACCCCTATGGAAATGTCTTCCGTCTGCCGTAACAGATACTGCGTCGGGTCTTGGAAACGGCTTCTTTCAGCCGTGGCAGGCAATATGACGCTGAATGGAGGTTCAAGTCTTTTGCATGGTTTTTTGTCTCATATATGAAGCAATGAAGTTACTTATACTAACTTTCATATATACGTGACATTTAGGTTAAAGGTAAATATATATATAGAAAAAGTCGCCTATGCGGGCTTCATTGCTTCACACAATAAGCTGAATTTTATTTCTCCAAATAAAAATATGATACATATCCGCAAAAAGTATTATCTTCGCCTTCAATTTTTTTAATTTAAAATAGGGATTGTCGTTTAATTCCAAAAATTTGATATTGATTGACGAGGGTATGCCTACCGAGGTTGCCCTCGTCTGCTATTTTTCGTGGTTTTGCCGTTATTTGACTCGTTTTTGTATCGTCAGGAC